>JBEKFT010000278.1:0-3567 GCA_050013175.1 Verrucomicrobiota bacterium | reverse complement strand
TTCTTCACCAACTCGGCGTACAACCCTCCGTCCGCGCCAAAGTTGATATCCTCGAAGAAAATGCCCCACATGGCGGGGTTGATCCGCGTGCCCGGACGATCGGTTTCGACGGTGATTGTGAGAGCGGGGTCCGCGGCGGCGGCGCAGAGGAGGAGACAAAGAGCCAAGGCTGAAAGGAGGAATGGGTTCTTCACGGGGACTCCCGCTCCGGCCATACATCGGAAAGATCGGTTCGATGAGCCGGCGCAGTCCGTGTCCTGGCGGCGGTTCCTCTGTTGAAATAAGACCGCGCGCCGGGGTTGAATCGGCGCGTTCCCGAACGGAGTGTGGCCGCCGCCGGGTTTACTCGTGCAGATAGACATCCCAGCCGAGATATTTGCCCAATGCTTCCTTCACGCCGGCCGAGACCCGCGTCGGATTGATCGCCACGTGATGCTCGAAGCCGGTCTCGCAAATATAACGCAGCAATTTCTGGAAATTCGGGATCTTCACCACGCCGTAACCGCCGAATGTGGCGAGGGGATCGTCCGTCAATTCGCCTTCGCCGATATAGGAGCGGATCCTGCCCGCGACATCGTCCGTGCTCACGCGCAGGTAGGTGAACGGCGCCGCCTTGACGCGGCCGACGATGGTACCGTACGTGTTCTCCTTGCCGACCGTGCCTGCGAGGATTTCCTGGTAATCCATCACCGGTTTGCCCTCGCCTTTCTGGACAAAAACGTCCTTGGGCAGGTTACTGCAATGGAACACCACTCCCTTGTCCGGATCTTCGCCGTAGTTGTTGTTCCAATCCACGAGGGCGCTCGGCCTGCCGCTGGCCCGGGCCATGGCGTACATCGCCACCGTGCCCATGATATCGACTTCGCACGCGCTGCTCATCAGCAGATTGCTCATCATGCTCATGAGCGTGCACGGCACCACTCCGAAGAATTCCTCCATCGCGGTCCAGCACTGAATCGCCGTCGCATCGAGCCGCGTTTCCTTCATCCATTTGTCCACCGCGACGCCGAACTTGGCCATCTTGAGCAACGCCACCGGCGGAATGGCTTTGGCGGTGACGTAGGCCTGGATCTCCTGGAGTTTGGCGTTCACCGCCTTGTCGCTGTCCTTCATCTTGCCGACCCGCCCGAACAACTCGAACAGGTCGAGGGTCTCGATGCTGATGCCGGATTGTTCGAGGAGTTTCTCGCTGTAGCGGACGGTGTTGAACGCGGCCGGACGCGCGCCCAGCGCGCCGATGCGGAGGTTCTTCAACGCCCTCACCACGCGGCAGGTCACGATGAAGTCCGCGAGGTCCTTGTGGAAGCTGGGGTGGCCTGGGTTCACCGTGTGCAGCCGCGTCAGCGTGAACGGGATCCCGTATTGCCGGAGGTTGTTGCACACGGACATCTTTCCGCAAAAGCTGTCCCGCCGGTGCTGGACGCTCATGATCTCCGGGTCATCATTGAACGCCTGGACGAGGACGGGCACGCGCAATCCCGACCAGCGGAGGGCGTTGGCGACGCCGCGTTCGTCGCCGAAATTCGGCAGGGCGACAAGAATGCCGTCGATGCGGGCTTCGTTTTTCCTGAACAGGCTGCCGCACTTCCGCGCGTCTTCGTTGGACTCGACCGCTCCGAATTTCGACGCGTTCATGGGCAGAATGATCGTGTCGATGCCCAGCTTTTTCAGCGTGTCCAGGATTTCCTTGCGCCCCGAATCGCACAGATGCGCCGGAAAGAACCCGCGGTTTCCAATGATGATGCCAAGAGTAATTTTTGTGTCCATAGGCGCTGGTGGTTCTACCAATCCCCGGTGTTTTAACCGTACCGCGCATGGATGTGAAGCAATGTTTCACCGGGATCGCGTTTGGCCCGGACACCCGGCGCGGCCCTGAATCGAGTCGGAAAGCCCTTCACTATAATCGTGAATAAATTCTACTTGTGCTTTCCCGGTTTTTGGTAAAGGGTATTGCGTCTATGAAAAGGAAATTATCATTAGTAGTACTGTTGCTGGGCATCGTGGCCGGCGCGGCCCTGTCTGGATGCAATAAACCAGCCGCGGATACGTCGGGTGGAGGCGAGCCGAGCACAAACGCTCCGGCGACGCCGCCCTCCACGAACGCGCCTTAGGGCCGCGTGCAACCCATATCGGATCTCACACCGGACAAGGGTTTGTCCGGCTTTTTGCTTTTGGCAACGCCGGTGTTCGGCATTTCAGAATCGGACGTTGTCAAAAAAGGATGAGATTTTTTCAATTCTTGGCCAGATGCCGGCGCTGCCTCGAGTAAAGTTTCTTCGTTGACCGCGGGTTGCCTGCCGGTAACATGCGCGGCAAATGTTGATCTGGAAATCGAACTATGGCAGTCAAAGTTGCAATTAACGGGTTCGGCCGAATCGGGCGCCTGGTCTTCCGCGCCATCGCCGAACAAGGACTTATTGGCAAGGACGTGGAAGTCGTCGCCGTCGGGGATATCGTCCCTGCGGACAATCTGGCGTATTTGCTGAAGTACGACTCGATTCAAGGCCGTTTCAAAGGCGAGGTTGGCTCGAAGAAATCGGCCGCCGACAAGCCTGAGGACGATGTGCTGATCGTCAACGGCAAAGAGATCAAAGTCGTGAGCGCCAAGACACCGGCGGAGCTGCCTTGGAAAGCGCTCGGCGTGCAAATTGTGATCGAATCCACCGGCCTGTTCACCGACGTGGAGAAGGCCAGAGGTCACATCACGGCAGGCGCCAGGAAAGTCATTATTTCCGCCCCGGCCAAGGGCGATTGCCCGACCCTCGTCATGGGCGTGAACCAGGACAAGTACGACCCGGCCAAACAGGATATCGTTTCGAATGCCTCCTGCACCACCAACTGCCTGGCGCCGATCTGCCACGTGCTGCTCAAGGAAGGATTTGGCATCGAAGAAGGCCTGATGACCACGGTGCACTCCTACACCGCCACACAAAAGACCGTCGATGGCCCGAGCAAGAAGGATTGGAAGGGCGGCCGCACGGCGGCGATCAACCTGATTCCCTCGACCACTGGCGCCGCCAAAGCCGTCGGTCTCGTGTTGCCGGAACTGAAGGGCAAACTGACCGGCATGGCGTTTCGCGTGCCGACGCCGACCGTCTCCATTGTGGACCTGACGGTCCGGACGGTGAAGGAAACCAGCTACGCCGAGATCAGCGCGGCCATGAAGAAGGCCAGCCAGACTTACCTCAAAGGCATCCTCGGCTGGACCGATGACGAAGTGGTCAGCTCGGATTTCATTCACTGCGAACTCTCGTCGATCTTCGACTCAGGTTCCGGGATCGAGTTGAACAAGAAGTTTTTCAAACTGGTAAGCTGGTACGACAACGAATGGGGCTATAGCTGCCGCGTGTCGGAATTGGTGAAGTTCATGATCGGAAAAGGAATTTAGGTTTCGCTTGGAACGACAACCGGCGGCCTGTTTCCAGGCCGCCAGTTTTGCTTCCCGCTAAGCCGGAACGATGCAGTTGGAATTGGGGAGCACACGCGCCCTCGCGTGTTCCGACCGGCGCCTCGCCGGTCGGAGGAGGGCGCAACCCAATCACTAAACGGTGACTGGCCGCACGGCTC
>JBEKFT010000277.1:0-3615 GCA_050013175.1 Verrucomicrobiota bacterium | reverse complement strand
GACGTGGCTGGGCACTCTTCCACTAAACGTGAGTATCACCAGTCTCACGTTGTATGCCAATGACATGAACATCAGCTATTTTGTCGGTGTTGATGCGGACGAGAATTTCCCGCAGATGTTCCTGATTGGCGACCACAACATGGGCTTCCTGAACAACGGCGCCGAGCCGACCACGGACGCGCACCAAATCTTTGGAGATACCTTGCCCTTCGCACAGCAGGTGAGCACGAATGCCCCCGGCAATAACGCCAATAACTGGGTGGGTTGGGGAGATAACCAGCACGTGAAGAACGGCGATGTCGCTCTGACCGATGGCAGCGCCTCCACCTACACCGTTTCTGCTTTGCAGTCCGCCCTCGAGGCAACGGGAGACTCCGGTCACAGCGATGTAATTCAGTCCATGCCGTCCGGCGCAAATCGCCTGCAATTTCCAGCCAGCAAGTAGGGAGACCGTTCCTTTCCGGCTTGGCAGTGTTTTCAGCAAAGGCGCCCGAATCGGGCGCCTTTCGCTTTCGCTCAATCGCTCACGCCGGCGGTCTTGAGGATGATTTCACGCAGGGGAGTCGTTGGACGGAATCCGGTGGCTGCCGCCAGCTTTCCCACCGCCGGTTTGCGCTGTTTCAGGTCCTCACCCCCGCGCGCGAAGGCTTCGTTGTACGAGACAAACTGGACGTCGGATTTCGATCGGAGAACCCCGACAACGGTCCTGGCCAGATCAAGGATGCTGACTTCTTCGGTGCTGCCCACGTTGAAGACGTTGCCCCGGGCAGCCGGGCAATTCTGCAGCCGAACCAAGGCTTCCACCGTGTCCGTGATGTAACAAAAGCAACGCTTCTGCAATCCGTCTCCAAACACTTTCAGGGGTTCGCCGGTTTGTGCCGCGGCGATGAAGCGCGGGAGCACCATCCCGTGGCGCCCGGTTTGCCGTGGACCGGCGGTATTGAATAGCCGGGCGATGACCACCGGCAGCGAGCGTTCCCGCGCATAGGCCAAAGCCAGAAACTCATCCATCAGCTTGGAACACGCATAGCCCCATCGGCTGTGATCCGGAGGACCGATCAGCAAATCATCGTCTTCGCTCAACTCGAGTTTTTCGCTCTTGCCGTAAACCTCCGAACTCGAAGCCAGGAGCAGCGGCACTCCCTCCGCGGCCGCAGCCTTGATCAGCACCTCCGTTTCATGAAGGTTTGTTTCCAGGGTGTGAAGGGGAAACTGAACGACCAGTTCCACCCCAACCGCAGCGGCCAGGTGATAAATCGCACCTGCCTGTGCGACCAACTCCACCAGCTCGACGCAGGCGGAAATCTTCGACGGAATCACCGTCAATTGGGGATGTCCCGCCACCGAACGCAGATTTCCCAGGTCGCCAGTCGAAAGGTCATCAACGACTACCACCGCATGGCCGTCACCCAGCAGGCGCTCCACCAGGTGGGATCCGATGAAACCGGCGCCGCCGGTGACGAGGATGGGGCGCGAGGCCCGTGATGCGGCGTCCGCGTTCAATGGAGTGGCCCCTTGTCGGGGATGGAATTGGAGGATTGCGAATCGGAGGCCGGGGGCGGACACTCGGAAGCCGGAAGAGGAACGCCGGCGGCCCGGCCTCCGGGTTCCGACCCTTGGCTTCCGGTGTCCGACGTCCCGGCGAGCGCGGCGGCCACGGCCTCCGCGAGTTTCTGGCGGTAAGCGGGATCGGCGATCCGCCGCGACTCGGCCGGGTTCGAGAGATAACCCCCTTCGATCAGGATGGCCGGACGATTCTGGCCGCGCAAGACTCCGAGAAAGCGGGCGTGCCGGACTCCCCGATCGTTCCGGACGACCCTCAGGAGCGCGCGATGGAGGAGGACGGCGTATTGGAGGTTCTCCGTGTCGAAGGCATTGTTGGCAAATGCCAGAGCGGGATCATCGTCGTAATCACGCGTAAGGGTAGAAGGCATGCCCGCGGGCGTCAGACAATACGTCTCCAACCCCGTCTGTTCCTGGTTCGGCGCGGCCGAATTAAAATGCAGGCTGATGAAGAGGTCGGCCTTGTACTCCTCCGCGAGCGCCACCCGGTTTGACAAGGAGACGTCGCTGTCATTCGTGCGCGTGAGGAATACCCGCCATCCGCCGGTGGCCAGCAACGACTCCAGGCGGCGGGCCCAGTCCAGCGTGTATTCCTTTTCGTAAACCCCGTCCGTCACGCTGATGGTTCCCGTATTCTGCCCGCCGTGGCCGGGATCGATCACCACGGTCCCGTTTGTTTCAGAGGAGGGAGTGAACCCGCGAACCAACGGTTCCATGGTCTTTTTCAGGTCGAGGAAATGAACGAACGGCTGATCGTTGATCATCTGGGGCTCGAATCCCAGATGCAGTTCCAGGCCGTTCCAATTCGCGACCAGACTGTGGATGCGCAGGACAAAAACACCCGTGGTGGTGCTCAAAGCGAATGCCGGCGCCGGCCCGGAGGCGACCTGCCGCAGAGTGCCATAACCGCTCTCGCGACTCCACCGGCTCAGGGAAATCCAGGTGTCCGCATAGCTGCGGGCTTGCGACGGGGACCACTCCGGAAGGGTCGTCGCCGGCGGCGCCAACTGCGGCCCTGTGGGGACACGCTCGACTTGCTCCGGAGGGTAGCCCGCTCCTTCGGCGGCGTTGGAACCAGGCGCGGCCCGGTTTCGTGTTCCACGCGGCCCGGTCGCGCACCCTGTGACGCCAATGAGGAAACAGATGAGGATCTGGCCTGGTTTCAGCACGCGCAACATTCTGCGGAACCAGGCGGTGGACTCAAGCCGTTTCAGCGCGCCGGATACGCGGCTCAGCCGGAACGATGCAGTTGGAATTGGGGAGCACACGCGCCCTCGCGTGTTCCGACCGGCGCCTCGCCGGCCGGAGGAGGGCGCAACCCAATCACTCAACGGTGACTGGCCGCACGGCTCAAGAGTGGTTGGCGAGGCGCCAACCACTGCACGCGAGGGCGCGTGCGCTCCCCTGCAACTGAATAGATACGGCTAAGGGCTAATTCATGAAGGTGGCGATATCGGGGTGGCGACGGCTCGTCGCCAGGATTCGTGGAGTTTGCATCCAAACCCCACTGGGGACGAGCCGTCCCCATCCCCCTCATGAATTGGCCCTGTACGCGGCTTGTCCGAGCCGCCTCTCTTCGACATACTTTGGCCGGACAGGGGCAGAACTTGAAATTACTCGTCGCCATCACGGGAGCCAGCGGCGCGCTTTACGCGCAACGCCTGCTCGACAACCTGGACACGCGCCAGCACGAACTCCACGTCGTCCTCAGCAATTATGCCCGACAGGTCATCGCGGAGGAACTGCCTGCGGGGCTGCGTCTGCCCGACGGGGCCCGATCCCACGCGCTCAAGAGCATGAACGCCCCGTTCGCCAGCGGCTCCAATCCGCCGGACGCGATGGTGGTGATTCCCTGCACCATGGGAACGCTGGGGCGCATCGCGCATGGCTGCAGCGAAGACGTTTTGCTGCGCGCAGCCGACGTGGTTCTCAAGGAGAAAAGGAAGCTAATCCTCGTTCCTCGCTAGACGCCGCTCAGCCTCGTCCACCTCAAGAACATGGAGCTGCTCCTCCTGGCCGGAGCCACTATTCTGCCGGCCAATCCGAGCTTTT
>JBEKFT010000276.1:0-3621 GCA_050013175.1 Verrucomicrobiota bacterium | reverse complement strand
GCCTACAACAATCTTCCGGCCGACATTCGCCCGCCGGAAACCACAAGCTCCACGCACACCTACGTGGTCAAGTCCGGGGATTCCCTGTATTCGATCGCCCGGAAGGGCGGCTTCAAGCTTGAGGCTCTCCTCGCCGCCAATCCCGGCCTGGATCCCAAGCGGCTCAGGGTCGGACAGGGATTGAATCTTCCATCGCCCTGACGGGCTCCGCCATGCTTTCCCGGACTGTTTTCATCCTGATCACCGTGTTCTGGTTGACGATGAACGCCCTGCTCTGGCACGCCGAGTTCGGTTCCCGCGACGCCCGGTCCAGCTCCGTCGCGCTCGAATCGGTTTGGGACCGGATTCTGACATCGCCCGACAGTTCCTCCTTGAGCGTTGTTTGGCGTGGCCGGAGAGTTGGGTATTGCCATTGCGTCACGAGCGTGGGCGAGGCGTGGGCAAATGTAACGGACAATACCCTGCCGGCGGGAGCGCCAAAGAAAAGCCGTTCATACCAACTCCAGGTTGAAGGCAGCGTCGTCATGCCGACATGGACCAACCGCCTTCGATTCGATGGCATCCTCAAAGTGGATCTCCGCCACCAATGGCAGGAACTGGATGCCCACGTGAGTATCCGCCCGGTATCGTGCCACATCCATTCTGTCGCCCGCGAGCAAACGGTGCAATTATCCGCCCAGGAGGGTGAGGCCCAGCTCGAACATACCTTTAAGTTCTCCGAATTGCGCAATCCCGAAGCCCTCGTCAGCGCCTGCTGGACGCCGTTTGCGGGCGAGTGGCCGGGAGAAGCGGGATCGCTGCCGCCGACAACGCCAACCCCGGGATCGCCCGGCCTGGGAGTCAAGTGGGACGCCAGCGAGGAGACGCTGCAGATCGGCCATGCGCAGGTCCGCGTTTACCGGGTGCAGACCCATTTGCTGGATCGACAGGGGGTTCTCATACTCGTCAGTCGCGTGGGCGAGTTCCTGCGGGTCGAGCTGCCGGGTGGATGGCTCCTGGTCAACGACCAATTGATGGTTCTGTGACGAACCCCTGTGGATGATCGGGCATGATTGAACTGGTTCATCTGGTCAAAAAATTCGGCAATCTCATCGCCGTAAACGACGTCACGCTGGCCATACCGCGCGGGGAATTCTTTGCGATGCTTGGCCCAAACGCCGCCGGCAAGACCACCACCTTGAAAATTCTCACCGGACTCATGAAACCCAGTTCGGGCAGCGCGCGGGTCGCCGGGTTCGACGTCCAGGATTTTCCCCTCGAAGCCCGGCGCCGACTGGCCTTCGTTCCGGATTTTCCCTTCCTTTATGACAAATTGACCCCCTGGGAGTTCTTCCGGTTTATGGGAGAACTCTTCCAAATGGAAGACACCCGGATTCAGGCCAATGCCCGGCAGCTCGTCGAACGGTTCGACCTCGAATCCTGCCTGCACCAATCCATCGAGGGCCTCTCCCACGGCACACGCCAGCGCGTGGCCCTGTTGTCGGCCCTGCTGCATGATCCGGAGGTGGTGATCATCGACGAACCCATGGTCGGCCTTGACCCGCAGCATGCTCGAGTGGTGAAGGATATCCTCAAGGAGCGATCCCGGTCCGGCGCCACTGTCCTCGTCTCCACTCACCAGTTGAGCGTCGCGGAGGAACTGGCCGATCGGATCGCAATCCTCCACCGCGGACGGCTGATCGCCCTCGGCACTCCCGGCGAACTGTGCCGGCAAGGCGGCCATTCCGGCTCTTTGGAAAAAGTTTTCCTTACATTGACGGCGCCAGATGCCGATACAAATCGGGAACCGGTTTCGAACGAGCCCGGTCCGACATAATGTGTGCTCAAGCACTCCATAAGGGCTGCTACGCGCCGCGATGAAGGTCAAAGCTATGGCAAAAACATTGAACGGACGCCCGTTTTGCTCGGTCCATTGTGAGTGGGCGACGTTGATTCATTGCGCGGCTGCGCTGGCGCGGCGGGTGTTTCCATTGACAGCAGGGTTCGGCAGGAATGGGGCTGAAAATCGGCAGGAAAGGTATTTGTTTTTTTCATCCTTTCTATAAGATGGAAAAGTGAAGAATCATTTGACAGCGGGTGTGATTTTTCTTAATAACTGGCAGGTTTACTGTTGGCACTGCTTCTTGGGGTGTTAAACATACTGAACAACTTATGAAAAAATTCGTTGCCTCTATGGGATTGGTCGCACTCGGGGCGGCAGGCCTCAATGCAGTTCACGGACAAGACACAGCGCCACCGCCTTACAAACCTTGGAATGTCTCGGTCGCATTGCGCGGCTTTTATGATGACAACATCAATACCACGCCCAACGGGACCAACAAGGTCGGGTCACTTGGAGGTCAGGTCAGCCCCGGGGTGGGGCTGGACTGGCGAAACGATCAATCGACCCTCAAGGTTAATTACACCTATACGCTTCGGTGGTATGATAAGGAGCCCGCCGGAAATACAAGCCACTACGACCAGGACCATCAGTTCGATGGCGAGTTCGACCACGCCTTCAGCGAACGATACCAGCTCGGCGTGAAGGATTCGTTCGTCGTCGGCCAGGAGCCGGATTTCCTCCGCACCGCCTACGCCATCTCCGAACCCCAGCGCGTCGCCGGCTCCAACATTCGCAATTATGGCCAGATCAATTTCGACGCCCAGTTGACTCCGCTCTTCGGGCTGGAACTGGGATACGCCAACGCCTACTTCGATTATGCCGACCACGGCGTGAGAATAGACAACAGTGTCATCCCGGCGGTGGTCAACCCAAGTCTTGCCGGCACCTTGAATCGCATGGAGCACACGATCCATCTGGACGGACGCTTCCAGATGATGCCGGAAACGATCGCAATCGTGGGTTATCAATATCGCGAGGTGGATTATACGGGGAACGAACTCATCTCCGCCACCTTGCTCGGCTTCAGCGGCGGTCAGCCCATGTATTTAGTCCAATCCAGCGATGCCAGAAACAGCGACGCGCACTACGGCTACGTCGGTCTCGATCATAACTTTAATCCCGATTTCTCAGGATCGTTCCGCGTCGGTTTGAGCGACACGGACTATTACAATTCTCCGGACAAGGCCAACGACGTGAGCCCGTACGTCTTGGCGAGCCTGCGCTACAACTACGCCGTGGAAAGTTACGGAGAGATCGGATTCAGCTATGACAGAAACCCCACCGATCTCATCACTCCCGATGCCAGAGGCAATCTGACGTTGGGCGAGGAATCGGCGGTTGTTTACGGGAATATCTATCACCGCATCATTCCCAAGCTCTTTGCAAGCTTGCTGGCCCAGTTCCAGAATTCGACGTTCACGGATGGGCAGTTTAACGGCTCCTCGCAACGCCTCTTCCTCGTCGGTTTGGACCTGAAGTACAGCTTCAACTCTTACCTTTCCGCAGATGTCGGCTACAACTATGACCGGTTGGAGTCGGATGTTCCCGGAGACAATTACGACAGAAATCGTGTTTACTTCGGTGTGACAGGCACCTATTAATATAGCCTGAAGCATGTTTTGGGGGGCTGGGCAATCATGACTGGCCCCCTCTTTTTTTTGACTTATGGATCAATCGAAAACGCCCGCCACACAGGAATCCAAGCTGCACTTCCTGGACTACTGGCGCATCATCCGCAT
>JBEKFT010000275.1:0-3649 GCA_050013175.1 Verrucomicrobiota bacterium | reverse complement strand
GCGCGCCGGATCGCCACGCGATCCAACCCGCAATTGAACCTCGACCGGCTTTTCTCGGACCATGCCCCCCTGCTCTTCCGCTACGAAGTCGGACAGATCAACACGGAACAATTCTTCGAGGAAATGCGCGCGCTCACCGGCTTTTCCGGGAGCCTCGCCGACTTTGCGGAGCCGTTCGCCGATATTTTCACGGCGATCCCCCCGATGATCGAACTGCATTCGGTGATGAAGAAGCAGGGGTTTGGCACCTGAATCCTTTCCAACACAAACCCTCTGGCTGTTTTGCACATCCGCCGACGCTTCCCGTTCTTCAAGGATTTCGACGGCTACATCTACTCCTACGAGCACGGCGCCATGAAGCCGGATACAAAGCTGTATGAGGTTCTCGAACGGACCACACAGTGCAGCGGGGAAAAGATTGTGTACATCGATGACCGGCCGGAGAACGTCGCGGCGGGGGCTGGACGCGGCTGGCGGGTGGTGTTGCACGAGTCCCCCGACAAAACCCGCTCCGCACTCAAGGAAATGAGCTTGCTGAACGGTCCCCGGCCGCAATTCCCGTCTCATCCCTGAACCGCAAAGAGCGTTTTTCCCAACCCGGACCGCGGCTCTGCGAGCCGCAGCATCGTCGGATTACCCGGACGCATTGGCTTCTTCCAGCGCACCTCCCGTTGCCACCGCCTCCTGCGGGTCATAGACCCGCGCGCCGGACCGCGGCTCTGTGAGCCGCAGCAACGCAGGAACCTCCACACGCCCGCGATTCTCCACACGCCACACCCCTTGCCAACCCTGCTGCGGGTCGCAGACCCGCGCGCCGGACCGCGGCTGTGGCCAACAACTTCGTGAATTGGCGGCGGTTGGCGGCTATGACGTCTGTCGGCGCTGGCCTGCTCATTCCACACCCGAGGCGGACTCCTCCGGGTGCAGGCTCAGCACTGTCCCGAGCGGGTAATCCGAGTCGCTGATCGAGAAGAGCCGGTCTGCGATGTCATTTAATGCCAGGCGCGTCGTTTCGAACCGTTCCGACAAGGTGTTAAAAATGGGCGTCAGTTCATACCGTTGCGCGAGCCGATGATCCCTCGCCGCGCGATATTGGGCGCGCCCCATCTCTTCGTAATACTTCAGATCCGGAAACCCGCGTCTTTCCGCGCGAAAGCGAATCCGGTCCGGAAAGACACCCGACAGGAACAGAGAATAATTCCCGATGTAGGCGCGGATGTGGAAGCTGGTCCGGTCGTCCGCAGTCTGGAGCGCCGCCAGCATCTCGAAAAAGTAATCCAGCGGCTTGTCGTGGCCCGGCAGGATGCATCGGGCTCGCTCAGCCTGCGCAAATTCCGCCAGCACCTCGGCCACATAATCGGCCACCGCACGATCCTGAATGCCGGAGCGCAGGAATACCTTCCGCACAAGAACGTAGAAATAAAGCCGGCTGGAGACACGCAGGCAACCCCGACGCTCGAGCAGCGCGCGGAACAACGCTTCATCGTCCAGAATCAAATCGCGTGACGCTTCGTCCGACAGTAATCGCATCAGGCATTCAGCATCGCCAATCTTGCGGCCGAGGACGGACAGGATAAAATCCACGTCCTCAGCGGCGAACTGGACCCGACAATTGGGTTGAATCATTTTCATCCGACGGCATCAGTCATTCGACACCTTCACCAAACGCACCTTTTCGCCTGCGCTCGTGTCCAGCCTTCGGGGCATGATCCAAGATAAAGCAGAAAGAGTTCCAGACAACTTTCCTCGCTCGCCGGCGCGGTGGCGCTGTGGATGGAGGGACCATTTCATCCCCATACCATTCATAGCCAGCTTGTTGAGATGATCGCTTGGAGCATAAAACCCTGTGGCTGCCAATGTGAATTGGCGGACCCGTCCCGCAGTGGCGGTCTCCACCGTTTCACAACGGCGGCTACGGAGGCTCGGTTCATGGGAAGCCTCCAATCCCAAAAGATCGGGGGTGCATTGGGACCATGAGCTGCGAGGCAGAAAGGGGTGGGGACGGCCTCGTCCCCACTGATGGTGCGGAAAACTCAAGGGATCCCGGGGACGAGGCCGTCCCCGCCCCAGGTGAGGGTTCCTGGAAAGTTGCGTCTGCTTTCGAAATGCACCATGTTTCGTCCGGCGCCGAGCGCGCGCCGCGCGAACTGACGTGACTCAATCCATCGAATCCGCACCCGCTCGCATTCCCGTGCGTTCGAAACGCCAGGCCCTGGACTGGAGCCTGATGCTCCTGAGCCAGGAGATCGAAAGCAGCATCGATCATTCCGAAATCGCAGGCTGGGGATTGACGGTCGCGACACCAGATCACGCCCGCGCGCTGGAGTTGATCCGGCAATATCGGCTCGAAAACCTGGGCTGGCCATGGCGTCGAAAAATCCACCGCGAGGTCCTCTTTGATTGGGGCAGCGTGGCCTGGGTCTTTCTCCTGGTTGCATTCTTCTGGATCCAAGGGAATCGAAGCGGGGTGACAGCCGCGGGGATCATGGATGCCGCGGCGGTAAGTCGCGGCGAATGGTGGCGGTTGTTCACGGCGATTTTCCTCCATGCCGACATCGGCCATCTGGCCGCCAATGCCGGTTTCGGGCTGGTTCTGCTCGGCCTTGCGATGGGCGCGTATGGAACCGGCGTGGGTCTGCTTTCCGCCTATCTCGCAGGCGTCGGAGGCAACGTGCTGGCGTGGCTGATCGACCGGAACCATTTGAGTTTGGGCGCCTCGGGAATGGTCATGGGCTGCGTGGGTTTGCTTGCCGCGCAGGCCGTTTCCCTGTCGCGCGACAGGCCGCGCCTGCCAAGATCCATGCTTGCGGGATTGGCCGCTGGGGTAATGTTGTTTCTGTTGCTGGGCTCGAGTTCGAGTCCGCAGACGGACTTGGTTGCCCATGCAGGAGGGTTCATCACCGGGGTTCTGTTGGGAACCCTGTTGACGCTGACGCCCCGCGTCACCTCACATCCTGCGGTCAACCTCCTGGCTGGGGCCTTGTTCCCTCTGCTGGTGATCCTGACGTGGCGGTCAGCGCTGTAGCAAAGCCGGTGACACCGTGGCGTCGCGGCGGGACGCGCTGCAGACTCTGCAGATGCGTTTTGTTCACTGAGCCTGAGGGGCGGGACCCGCGATATTGGCGAAAATTTCATGTTCCCAATGACTTAGGAATCGCATTTCGATGCCTTTAAGCCGGGTTAATAATCTTGACCTGTCCGCTTTCCGGCTCTTACTGTGAAGACTTGTTAGGCAAGTTCATGTTTGCGCAGATCAAAACCCTGTTTTCCAACGACATTGGGATAGACTTGGGGACGGCGAATTCCCTCGTTTATGTACGCGACCGGGGCATCGTGTTACGCGAGCCGTCGGTTGTGGCCATTCAGGCGGGCACCACGAACGTCCTGGCGGTTGGCGAAGAAGCCAAACGGATGCTGGGACGCACGCCGGGAAATATCGTGGCGATCCGCCCGATGAAGGACGGTGTGATCGCGGACTTCGAGATCACCGAAGCCATGCTCCGCCATTTCATTCAAAAGGTGCATCATCGAAAGCTGATCGCACCGCGGGTTGTCGTGGCCGTGCCTTCCGGCATCACCGAAGTTGAAAAACGGGCTGTCAAAGACTCCGCGACTCATGCCGGAGCGCGGGAGGTCTATTTGATCGAAC
>JBEKFT010000274.1:0-3659 GCA_050013175.1 Verrucomicrobiota bacterium | reverse complement strand
ATTCCAAAGGACCCGTGGGGCAATGAATATGTCTATGTCTGCCCCGGCAAACATAATCCCAGCTCCTACGACGTCTCGTCCGCCGGCCCGGATGGCCAGATGGGCACGGACGACGACATCTGCAACTGGACGCTGAGGTAGCAAGCCGGAGCCGGATTTGATGCACTGCACTCCTCCATACACGGCGCGGCCAAACCTCAGCCGAGACGACCCAGTCAATCTGGGAAGCGCACCCGCCTCGGGTGCGGTGGTGGGCGCCCTCGCCCGCCACGCAAAGGCTCGGAAACGGATGCATGGTTCGGTTCGTACCACCGCGATCGAGTCGACCGGCGATGGCGCCGGTCGAAACACGCGTGGGCGCGTGTGCTCCCCCTCTTCAACTCAATCGCTGCGCCTTCGCTGGAACGGTGCTCGCTGCGGCGCAACCTCGTCGCGGCGGGCGTTCACGCTGATCGAGCTGATATTGGTATTGACGTTGCTCGCCATTCTGACATCGCTCGCGGCGCCGTCGCTTTCGAGCTTTTTTCGCGGACGCGCCCTGGATTCGGAAGCCCGACAGCTTCTGTCGCTCACGCATGCGGGGCAGAGCCGCGCTGTGTCCGAGGGGTTTCCGATGCTGCTCTGGATCGATTCCCAAGGCCACGACTATGGGATTGTGGAGGAGGACAGTTCCCAGAACGGCGATCCCAAGGCGGAGGAGTTTGCCTTCGACGAGAAATTGCAGATCGAAGCCGTCGGGGCTTCGCCCCTTCCGGTGAACGGCCGGAGCCTGCCGGCGATTCGTTTCCTGCCGGACGGCACGATTGACGAGGGCAGCGCGTCCACGGTGCGCATGACGGCCCAGAGCGGCGAGACGCTCTGGCTGGTCCGGTCGGCCAACCATCCGGGTTATGAAATTCGCAACACCGACAAATAAGGGACGCCGGCGCGCATCCGCGTTCACGCTCGCCGAAGTGCTTGCGGCGCTGATGTTCATGGCCATCGTCATTCCGGTGGCGGTGGAGGCGCTGCACGTCGCCGGCGTTTCCGGCGAAGTCGCGGTGCGCAAAGCCGAGGCGGCGCGTGTCGCCGACACCATTCTGAATGAGAACATCGTGACGACCAACTGGAACCAGGCGGTGACCGGCACGGTGATGCAGAACGGCCACACCTTTCAATGGAGCTTGCGCAACGAAACCTGGTCGGCTGATTCGGGGATGGATCTGGTGACGGCTGAGGTGGAATTCTCGGCGCAAGGCAGGACGTTTTCAGTGCATCTGAGCACGCTGGAGAATCCCCTGACGCTGGGAACGACGATGGGGGGGACACAATGAACTTGAGCTTCTCGATGCAGGATCGCCCGGGCGATCCGCAGATCCGATCGAATACGCGGCGAATGGGTAGCACGGGCCACTGGCCCGTGTCGTCCGGCGACTCGCCGACCGGAACGGGCGGGTCGCCCGTTCTACCCAGGCGCCGCCTGCGCGCCTTCACCCTCATGGAGTTGGTGCTCGCGGCGGGGATCATGGCCATCGTGCTGGTGGCGATCAACGGCATCTTCTTCAGCGCGATGCGCCTGCGCGAGAGCGTCACGGAGGCGGTGGACGGGGCGCTGCCGGTGCAGCAGGCCTGTGACACGCTGCGGCGTGATCTGGCATGTGCGATGTCCCCGACCACCAATGGAGTTTTTTCCGGCGATTTCAAGGTTGGCGGTGTGACCAGCCTCGGCCTCAATCAGCCGGTGGATATCGAGCTTTACACGACGACCGGCGCGCTGCGCGTAAACGAGCCCTGGGGCGACGTGCAGAGGGTCACGTACGAATTGAGACCGCCCACCGACCCGTCCACCTCCGGCAAGGACCTCATCCGCAGCGTCACCCGGAACCTGCTGGCCACCATTCCTCCCCAGCCGGATGACCAGTGGCTGATGAGTGGAGTCGAAAGCATCGAGTATTCCTGCTACGACGGGACGCAGTGGCGAGATAACTGGGATACGACGGGGAGCGACACGAATTTGCCGACGGCCGTTCGGGTGCGGATCCAACTGGCCGGCAACAACGGCGGCCCTGGAAACGGGCAGCCCCTCGAAATCGTCGTGCCGATTGATTCACTGTCGCGCACCAACACGGCGGGCGCGCCCGTGACCGGAGGCTGAAATGAACCTGCCCCGTTTCAATCACCCGCCCACAAACCTGATAGGGCCCAGCCTTCGTAGCCGCCATTATGACATGGCGGATTCGTCCTGCGGCTGCAATATCCGCCATTTCACAATGGCGGCTACAACTGCCTCTCGTTCCCGCGGTTCAGTGCTCGTGATTGTCATGCTGATCTCCTTCGGACTCATCAGCATCGCGCTCTATTTCGCGAATTCGATGTCGATGGAATTGCGGGCTTCGGACAATCGCATGTCCGGATTGTCGGCGGACCAGGCCATCGAGGGAGCGGCGCGTTACGTCGGCTACATCCTCACCCTGTACGCAACCAACGGGACGGTGCCCGACCTCACCGAATACCAGGCCGAAGCCGTGCCGGTGGGCAACGCCGCCGCCCCCGAACAAAACGCGCATTTCTGGATCATCGGCCGCGACCCGTCGGGGACGCCGTCCTCCGAGCCGTATTTCAGCCTCATTGACGAAGGCTCAAAACTGAATGTGAACACCGCCAATACGAACGCGCTTTCGTATCTGCCAAACATGACGCTTGATTTTGCGGACGCCATTGCGGATTGGCGAAGCACCAACGGCGTCGGAACCTACGCGTTGAATTACTCGCAAGTGGGTTACACGGACAAGAATCTTCCGTTTGAGACCGTGGACGAATTGCGGCTGGTGTATGGAGCGACGGTGGATCTGCTGGCCGGCGACGACCTCAACCGCAACGGGGTGCTGGACGCGAACGAAAAGAGCCTCAATGGCGGCACCACCTCAACCCCGGGCCTTTTTGAATATGTGACCGTCTGCAGCCGCGAACCCAACTTTCACTCGGATGGCACCTCTCTTACCAATGTGAACACTCCGGCCCAGCTTCGGGCCTTGTTGCAGGCAAACTTCCCGTCCCTCGCGAGCCGGATCACGGCCAACGCGTCCTACTCGAGTCTGCTCGATTTTTATCTGCGGTGGAGCACCGCGGGCATGACCGAGCAACAATTTGCGCAGGTTTTCGACAGCATCACCGTCACCAACGCGCATTACACCCGCGGCCGCGTGAACATCAACACCGCAAGCGCCCCGGTGCTCACCGCATTGTTTGAAGGGATCGGCATCGATCAAAACACCGCGTCGGGCGCCGCGCAGTCGCTTGTCACCTACCGCCGGCAAAATACGAACAACCTCACGTCCGTCGCCTGGATCGTGGACGTGCTCGGCAGGAGCAGCACGGTGATTCAGGCGTTGCAGCGCGGCGACTACATCACCACACACAGTTTTCAATTCACGGCGGACATTGCGGCCACGGGCGCATACGGGCGCGGTTACCGCCGCGTGAAATTCCTATTCGACATCAGCGAGGGCATGCCGGAAATCATTTACCGCCAGGACCTGAGCCGGCTTGGCTGGGCGCTTGGAAGCAAGACGCGGGAAACCTGGGTGGCACAAAACACACGATGACCCATATCCTCAACATCGATTTTTTGAAGCGGGAGACTCCGTCGGGCCTTCTGGGGCTCGCGCTGGAAGGAGACC
>JBEKFT010000273.1:0-3670 GCA_050013175.1 Verrucomicrobiota bacterium | reverse complement strand
ACTCTTAAACTGGGTAGCTCTTTACCTCCAAGTCAGCACGCCTTTCTGCCACCCCCAAACGAGCCCTTCGACCAGCAGGAGGATGAATACCAGGATGGCGACGAACGCGCCCGCCGAAAGCCCGGTGAACGCCACGGCGAACGGGAGCAGGAAAATCGTCTCCACGTCGAAGATCAGAAATATAATCGCGTAGAGATAATACTCGGACTTGAACTGAACCCACGCATCCCCCTTCGATTCCAGGCCGCATTCATACGTCGCGTTTTTGTCCGGGCCGGGTTTTCGCGGAGAAAACTTCCGGGCCCATACCCACGCCAGCGCCAGCGGAACCAATGCGAACGCCACCGCGGCGATCAACAGCAGGACGATCGTCAGATACGGATCGCTGGCCATAGGCATAGGCTGAATTTGTTCCATTCTGTGCAATCACAGTACCGAGCGAAGTCTGATCCGTCAAGGAACGCGACAGGGCGGTAGCGCCCTTGTTTGAATTGCTGGGGATCCCGTTGGACGGGAGAGCAGAGCAATTCGTGCCCATTTGCGTAATTCGCGGACGAACTCTTCTTTCTGTCATCCCCGAACTTCGCGAATGGAGGCGAATGGAGAGGGAACCAAAACCAAGGGAGGGTCTTCTTCAAATCAGGGCACTGCCGATAGGGCGGTAGTGGTGCGGTTCGACCGAAGCGCAGATCGTGCCACTGCCAACAGGGCCACCGCGAGTGACGCGGTCCATTCGTGGAGGTGGCAATGTCGGGGTGGGGACGGCCTCGTCCCCAGGATTTCTTGAGTTTCTGCATTCCCACTGGGGACGAGCTGTCCCCACGCCTTCATGAATCAGTCCTGAGCGCTGAAGGATGAGAATTGAAGCTTGCGTTCCAACCTCGTTCCTGGATGAATACGTGCCCGAAACGCTTTAGAATACCAAGACATGTCCTCGCCCCACGCCTCAGACAAATCCGCCCTCCTGTCCGATCTCACGCCCTACATCTACGGAACCACCCGGCTGGGAGACCCAAAGATTCCCTTTGCCGGCCGCGTGGACGTGGCGCGCGCGGCCATGGACGCGGGGGTGTGGTTTCACACCAGCCACACCTACGCCGACGGCAAAGTGCTCGAGGTCTTGCGCGCCGCATTCGATCAGGCCCCGTCAAAGGTGCCCAAGCTGATCGTCAAAATCGGCTGGACCAATCTGCCGGAACTCCGTGACGTCATCCGCCAGAATCTGGAGCCGCTCGGATTGAAGGGCATGGAACTCGGCCAGCTTTGCCTGGACGGCGAACTTGCCGCCGATTTCGCCCGCGGTGGAGACTGTTACCGGACCTTTGCGGATCTGAAACGGGAGGGATTGGTGCGGCGTTTCGTCCTGGAAGTATTTCCGTGGAGTTCGGACACCGCCCTGAAGGCGCTGCGCGGCGGATACCCGCGCGGCATTGTGGACGGCTACATTTTCTACTTCAACCCGCTCCAGCGATTCGCGGCAAATGAATTGTGGGACCTGATCGTTCGGCAGAACGAACCGGTCATCGCCCTGCGGACCGTCGCAGGCGGGGACGTGCATCGACTGCGGGATGTTCCGGGCGCCGCCTGGAAGGAATATCTCCAGAAGCGAGCTGCGGAAGTGGCGCCGATCTTCGAGCGTTCCGGCGTGCGGAGCTGGACGGAGTTTTGCGTCCGATTCGCCTTCAGCTTTCCGCAGGTCCGGGCCACCGTCGGAGCCACCGGCAACAGGAAGAATCTGACGGAGTTTCTCACCACCGGAAGCGCCATTCAGCCGCTGCCGGACGCTATCCGCAACGACATCGTGAAGCTGCACAACCGCTGGTCGGACGAAACCGACGTCCGGGCCGAACCGGGATCGATGTAACGCAGGAAGGGTTCAGGGCTTTAACGGATCAGTGAGGGCAACACTGCGACGTTCGCAGGGGTTGTCTGCAACGTCTTGATACTCCCATCAAAATCACGGCGACTGTTCCCAGGGTGGAGAAAACAAAAACGGGCGTAACAATAAGCGATCATCTCATCAACCACCGAACGAACGCCCTGACTGGATTTCCACCAATGACTTGGGTCGTAACTGCGATCTTCAACGGCTATGATTCCCACACGGGTGCCGCTGCCTAACGCTTTCTCGAATAACAGCCGGGATCGCCGGGCATGAGCACCCACGGATATGAGATTAATATCTTTGGGGATGGCGCTGCGCTGACGCAGCCAGTTCTGTAAAGCCGCTGCTGCGGCATAGGTACGATCCTTATGCACATAGGCAGCCGGGACAGCCTGAACAGTGTCGTTGCTCATGCCCATCCGCAGAAGTATCGCAGAGCCAAGTTCTGCGTATGTCTTGTATTCAGAAAGCGGCGCACCCTGTTCCAGCGGCCCGCCAACAACATAAAGTTTGTCGTAGGGATTCCGCTTCACTTCCAACATGGCGCGTTCCAGCGCGTAATCGGGCGACCAGCCTTCCACCACGAGCACTCCATCCGGCACCGGATCGTTGACCGCCAGAAACGCATTCACATTCCGGAAGCCGATGACCAAAAGCGCGGCGGACGGGATGAGCAACAGCAACCACCCGCGCAGGGTCGGTAACAAACATGGCCGCCGTCGCAGCAAGCCCCAATACTGTGGTGAGACCGTAAAACTCATAGAATGATTTTGTGGAGCGTATCGCAATGCGGCAACCAACGAATCAGGTCAGGCACCCCGAATCTGTGTCTCAAACCAGCCCACGATCTCAAGGACCTGACTGCCGCGTTCGTAGGGGTTGCCTGCATCTTGTTAGCCGCTTCGGTCGTCATGGGGAAACCTCCTCCACGAGGAACAACCGAACCAGGGGCGTGACCGTCCGTGCCTTGTGGGCGTGCGGTGTGCCTGTTGGGATCAAAAGAGCGGAGCCCTCTGGAAAACGAACGACATGGCCAGAGAAGTCGATGTCTAGCTCGCCTGATAACACGTAGCCGACATGCCCCTTGGCGCACCACTGCAATTCGACAAACTCATGGGAGAACTCAACGAGCCTCACCTGCCTGGAGCCATCACGAAAGACTTTGAAGCGCGCACCTGGCTGTGGCGACTGCCACTCAAGCTGATCGAAGAGGACTCTGTGGTCTTCCATAGTGTTGACTCGTGCAAGCGGCTAGACAGCGACGGGGCGAAGCCCCGTTCGCTGAACCGAGAGCCTGTGTGAAAACTCATTTTGGGACCATTGAATCTGCCACGGCACTCCATCAAAACGCGTCATAAGTCAATTGTGAGCGAAGTTTTTCCGAGTCAGGGAGTTTTCACACAGGCTCGCGACTTGTTAGGCGTCATAGGTCAAATACCCTCTTACCACAATGATAACAACAGCCAGTTTCTAATGTCTTCATTGGCTTTGCTGCTGTGTTAGGGTTCCGCAAAAATACGAGACAACTCTGACATGCCGGACACTTCAAAGCCAGTCTGCTAAACTGTCTCCGGGTGTCCGAGGCCACCGGAAAGCTGGCAGCAAAAAGCAGGATAAAAAAAACCATCCCGTAAAGAAGTGTATTGCGCACTTCGGTGTCAAAACAGCGCCAAAGAACCAGAGCCAAAATAATAATGGCAGCAACCGATCCCATCTGAATGCTAAAAACGATGGGTAGTGGAACGACACGGCATCTTATCCGTCGCTCTGACTCGGCTTGCATTG
>JBEKFT010000272.1:0-3676 GCA_050013175.1 Verrucomicrobiota bacterium | reverse complement strand
CCCCGCGCAACGTGCAAACGGTCGAAGAACGCATCCGGCAGGTGTTCGGGGTGAAGGTGCGGCTGGACAATTCAAGCGGCGACCTCCGCGCCGGGATGTCGGCGGACGTGGTGTTTCCAACCGTGCCGAAGTGACCGGATGCGAAAACCATGATCGAATGCGAAAACCTGACCCGCCGTTTCGGCCATTTCACGGCCGTGGACCGCGTCAGTTTAAAAATCGAGAAAGGCTCGATTTTCGGCTTTCTGGGCCCGAACGGTTCTGGCAAATCCACCGTGATCCGGATGCTGTGCGGCCTGCTGGAGCCGAGCGAGGGTTTCGCGCGGGTCGCCGGGTTCGATGTCACCCGCCAGACCGATCAAATCAAGAGTCTGATCGGTTACATGTCCCAGGAGTTCTCGCTCTATGACGAGCTGACGGCTTACGAGAACCTGCAGTTCTACGGCCGGCTTTACGGCTTGCGCGGGGCGGAACTGGCGGCGCGGCGGGATGAACTCGTGGCGTTGACGCACCTGGAACCCTACCTGGTTCGGCGCGCGGCCCTGCTGTCCGGCGGCTGGCGGCAGCGGCTCGCCATGGCCTGCTCGCTGATGCACAAGCCCGTCGTGCTCTTTCTGGACGAGCCGACCGCCGGCATCGATCCGGTGGCGCGGCGCGAGTTATGGGACCTCTTGTTCGAGTTTTCGAGCAAGGGCATGACGCTGTTCGTCACGACGCATTACATGGACGAAGCCGAGCGCTGCACGGCCGTGGGGTACATCTACATGTCGAAACTCGTGGTTTGCGGCGTGCCGGACGATTTGAAGGCCCTGCCGTCGGTCAACCCCCCAGGCACCCGGCGGATCGACATCACCTGCGACCACGTCACCGTCGGCTTGCAAGCCGTCCGCCACGTGAAAGGAGTGCGGGCCGCGACCGTGTTCGGCCAATCCATGCATCTGCTCGTGGACGGGGATTTGCCGGACGAAGCGATCCGGACCGAGCTGACTCGAGCCGGCATTCCGCGCGCGGAAATCCGCGCCATCGGACCCTCGCTCGAGGATGTATTCGTAGCGCTGACGGCGCCGAGCGATGGGGGTGGAAAATGAGAGGTGGAAACGCGCCTGCCACGGCGCCCATGAAAACGCGGCTGAATTCCAACGGTTGTGCAACAGGCCACTGCGCTTTCACAAGCGCGGCTGCCGGGTGTGTTTCATGAAAACACCGTTCCGCGGCTTTACCGCCATTCTTTACAAGGAATTTCTGGTCGTCCTGCGCGACCCGATGACGCTGTTCTTCATGTTTTTCCCGCCGCTCATCCAGATGCTCGCGTTCGGGTTCGCGCTGGACACCGACGTAAAAAACCTGGCGATGGTCGTGCTGGATGAGGACCGGACGGTCGAAAGCCGGCAGCTCGTGGACCGGTTCGTCAACACCCGCACGTTCAAATACGCCGGCGAAGCGGCAAGCGTGGAGGAACTGACCCGGACGATACGCGCGGGCAAGGCATACGTCGGACTCCAGATCCCGCCCGGGTTCACGCGCGAGTTGCGCGCGGGCAGGACGGCGCGGGTGCAGGTCGTCATCGACGGCTCAAACTCGACGATTGCCTCCTCGGCGTTGAACACCTCCATCGGTGTGACGTTCCGCGAATCCATCCTGAAACTGCTGGGTTCGTCGGGCCGGCGCGACGTGCCGGTCGAGGTGCGCCCCCAGATCCTGTACAACCCCGCCATGCGCAGCCCGAATTTTTTCGTGCCCGGCGTCATCGGGATTGTGCTGCAAATCGCCACGACGTTCGCGACGGCCATGTCGCTGGTCCGCGAGCGCGAGCGCGGCACGCTCGAGCAGTTGCTCGTCAGCCCCCTGTCGCGATGGGGATTGATGCTCGGCAAACTGATGCCGTATCTCGTGATTTCGGCGGTGATGGCCGCGATTCTCCTGGCGTTGATGCGGTGGGTTTTCGGCGTGCCGATCGCCGGGAGCCTGACGGCGCTGTCGGGCGCCACGCTGGTCTATATTTTCGCATTGTTAAGCTTGGGATTGCTGATTTCGACCGCCGCGCAAAACCAGATGCAGGCGCTTGAGATCACCATGATTTTCATCATGCCGTCGGTGTTCTTTTCCGGATTCATCTTCCCGCGCGACACGATGCCGTGGATTTTTCGCGCCATCGGCTCGCTCCTGCCGGCGACCTATTTCATCGAATTGATGCGTGCGATCGTCCTGCGCGGCGCGGTGCTGGCCGACTACTGGATCAACCTCGCCGTGCTCGGCGGAATGGGGATCGCCCTGTTCGTGCTGTGCGCCCTGCGGTTCAGGAAGAAGATCGCGTCCTGATCATGCCCGCACCCCGATTTAAGCTGAAGAATCCATCTCCGTGAATCGGCAGAAAATGCAATCTCCGCGACTGCGGCTGCGCGTCACCGCCGCGGCGGAAACCGTCCTGCGCGCCGGGCATCCGTGGGTCTTCGCGGGCAGCATCCGCGGGCAGAACCGCCCGGGTGAATGCGGCGAATTGGGCGTGATTTACGACCGGCGCGACCGGTTCCTCGCGATTGGTTTGTATGATCCGGAGTCGCCGATCCGGGTGCGGGTGCTGCATGCGGGCAAGCCCGCGACCCTGGACGACGCCTGGTGGTCCGCGCGGCTCGCGCAGACGCTGGATCGGCGGCGCGGTCTGTTTGATGAACGAACCACCGGACACCGGTGGATCAACGGCGAAAGCGACGGCTGGCCGGGCCTGGTCCTGGACCGATACGACGCGACGCTCGTCCTGAAACTTTATACCGCCGCCTGGCTGCCGCGGCTCGGGGAACTTTCAGCCCTGATCTGGGCGCAGCTAAAACCCGCGCGAATCATTCTGAGAGTCAGCCGGAACGTCGGCCGGCTCCTGGACCCGGGCTCGACTCGGAATGCGCGTCCCCGCCGCCGTGGGTCCGTCTCCTCGATGGATCCATCGAGCAGGAGCCTCCCTGCGCCCGCGGCGGCCGATCCGTCGCGGGACGGCGAAGTCCTCCGGGGCCCGCCGCTGGAAGGGGCGGTCACTTTTCTCGAGACAGGTTTGTGTTTCGAGGCGGACGTGTTGCGCGGCCAGAAGACCGGCTTTTTCCTCGACCAGCGCGACAACCGGCGAAACGTGGAGTCGCTGGCAGGCGGCCGGCGGGTGCTGAACGCCTTCAGTTTCTCGGGCGGATTCTCGCTCTATGCGGCCCGGGGCGGGGCGGTCTCCGTGACCGACCTGGACATCAGCGCCCACGCCCTGGCGGGCGCCAGGCGCAACTTTGCCCTGAATGAATCCATCCCTGCGATCGGGCGCTGCCGGCATGAGGGTGTGCAAGCGGACGCATTGGACTGGCTGCGCGCAGGGCGGCGGCGCCAATTCGATTTGATCGTTCTCGACCCGCCGTCGTTTGCGAAGCGGGAAACCGAACGCCCGGCGGCGATCCGCGCTTATGAAAAACTGGCGGGGATGGCGATCCAGCGCCTGGCGCGCGGGGGAATCCTCGTCGCCTGCTCGTGCTCGGCTCACGTCACCGCGCCGGAGTTCTTCGCGGCCGTGCGTCGGAGCGCCGCGGCGTCCAAACGCTCTTTCGACGAGATGCGGATCACCGGCCATGCGCCGGATCATCCGGCAACATTCCGGGAAGCGGACTATTTGAAGGCGATTTATCTGAGGCTGTGACGGAGGCTCAGA
>JBEKFT010000271.1:0-3678 GCA_050013175.1 Verrucomicrobiota bacterium | reverse complement strand
CGCTGACGACGGTCAACTCGTGCAAAGACACGGTCGCCTATTTCAGCGGCGAGGGCGCTTACGCAAATCGTGACTCGTTTCCGCTTCCATTCCTCGTGCTGCTGAGTTTGAAACTGGCCGGTGAAGACGGCTTCGCCGTGCTGCGATGGTTGTACGAACGCCCGGGTCTGCGGAAGAAATTTCCCGTGGTCGTCTGGAGCGCAGGCGACCCGGCGCAGGACATCCAACTGGCCTATGAACTCGGCGCACAATCCTGCCTCGTGAAGCCGATCGACTACCAGCAGTTGCGCACCGTCGTTCAACGCGTGAATGATTACTGGATAGACCTGAACCTGCTTCCCGGAGATCTCCTTTAGTCACGCCCACGTCATCCTCCGGCGTGGACAGAGCCGCTCCCATCATTATACAGTCGTGGGTGACATGATGGGCATCGCGGACATCCGAAGAGAATACAACCTTTTGGGGCTGCACCGAAGCGACCTGGATACGGACCCGGTCCTGCAGTTCAGGAAATGGTTCGACCAGGCGGCCGGCACACGATCGGGCGGGCGCGGGCGCAAGTTTTTCATCGGTTTGTACAAGAGCCTTCTCCTGCTGGCGGGCGTGGAGCAGGCGGACCTCAACGCGGCCACGTTGGCTACAGCGGACAAGAACGGTCGTCCGTCCGCGCGAACCGTTCTCTTGAAAGGCGTGGACGAGCGCGGGTTTGTTTTCTTCACGAACTACGACAGCCGCAAGGGACGCGATCTCGACGTGAATCCACACGCAGCCCTCGTCTTTTATTGGTCGGAGATGGAACGCCAGGTCTGCGTCGCCGGCACGGTCAGCAAACTGTCGCGGGAGGAATCCGAGGCGTATTTCAACTCCCGACCCAAAGGAAGCCGCCTCGCCGCCTGGGCTTCCCAACAAAGCGCCGTCATCCCCAACCGCGCGGTGCTGGTGGAAACCTGGAATGGGTTGAAGGCGAAGTACGCCGGTGAAACGGTTCCCATCCCGCCAAACTGGGGCGGTTATGTCGTCTCCCCCACCCGCATCGAATTCTGGCAGGGACGCCCCAGCCGGCTCCACGATCGTTTCTGCTACTCGAAACAATCCGACAACACCTGGCGAATTGACCGGCTTTCGCCTTGATGACCCGGCCACTTGCAATGCGGCGTGGCACCAAGGTTGCTCGAGCTTGGAAAACCCGGGATTCTATGGATGCCAGAGCCCTTCGGGCACTTTGTTGCACCGGATCGAATGGGAACTTGATTTCCTGATTGTTTGAATCATAAGTGTTTTGTACACCATGATTTATAACTAAAGATGGAGGCCCGGAAGGCTTGATCCGGGCCAACGCCCCGATCTGAAAAAAATTACTTTTCCTGCTTGCAACCCGCCACGGTGTGTGGTGGAGTCGTTCGCGCGAGGTTTGCTGGCGTAACTCGTTGCACAGGATTGGCTCATACCTTGGGATCAAACGAATGCATGCAATTTGAAGCCAGATGGAGTGCTGCTGCCTGTGGAGTTTTTGAATTTGACCGCTCGTGGTGTATAGTCAATGAGCGTCAATCTTCCGCTGTTTGCGGTCTTCAAACGCCTGTTGCAGGCATGCCGAGCGTGACAACTGTCGAAAGGGTTTGTGGTGATTGAATGCCGCGGAAATTTCTGAACCAAAACGAATTGCGAGCGTCTCATTATTACTTATGCTGAATAGAAAAGGGAACAAAGCGCCGAATGACCGGTCCAAACACCGGCGGCACGGCGGTGAGCAGAAGGTGGCAAAGAAAGCCGTACCTGTACGGAAACGTTTTATCGTCTCAAACCGATCGGTAGGTCATCCCCAACCCCGTCCTGATGAATCCCGCAACGGACACAAAAAAGCCTCTCCACCCCAGAAGACCCCTCATTCGGCCGTCCAGAACCCTGTCATCACGTCCACAGGCGCCATTGACCTGACCGAGACGATCAAGACCCTGCTGCATCTGGCGCAGGAAAACGGTTACGTCACCTACGACGACATCAACGATATTCTTCCGGACAACCTGAATCCGAACGACCTGGATGAGCTCTATACGAAGCTTCGCGCCCTCGAGGTGGAAATCGTCGATCAGGCGGAAGTGGATCGGGCCAAACCAGTGCCGCAGGAAGAGGACGAGGATGCGCGCCTCGAGATTCTGGACGACCCCGTTCGGATGTACATGAATCAGATGGGGAAAGTGCCTTTGCTGACGCGGGAACAGGAAGTCGAGATTTGCAAGAAGATCGAGGACGCCGAACTGGAGATGAAGCGGATCGTTTACAGTCTCGGGTTCGCCGCCAAAGAGCATATTGCCATCGCCGAAAAACTGCTCTCCGAGCCGCCCAAGGAGCGCTTCGACCGGGTGATCGTTGACAAGCAGGTGGCCAACCGCGATGGCCATTTGCGCAAGCTCCGTCTGCTGATCAAGAAAGTGCGCGCATTGGACCAGCAGGTGGACGCCAAGTTTCTCTCGTGGCGCAAGACCGCCAACAAGAGCCGCCGCGAATCGCTCCGCAAAGACTTTGTGAAGCTCGATAAAAAGCTTCAGGCCGCCTTCCTAAGATTCTTTTACAAACAGAAGGTCATCGAGGAAATGATCGTGGTGGCAGGCAACGTGCATGAGAAGTTCCAGGCCAGTCTCCGGCGGATCCAGGAACTCGAGGCCCTGCACAAATCCGCCCAGCGCACGGCTGAAGCGGAATCCGAACGCGGCAAAATCGCCACGTTGGAATCGTTCGTGCGCCTGGCGCGGGATGAGTTCTACAAGTCGTTCGGTGATTTGAAACGCTCGGCGGACCGGGCGCAGCAGGCCAAAACCCACATGGCCGAGGCGAACCTTCGCCTCGTCGTGTCCGTGGCCAAAAAGTACACCAACCGCGGCCAGTCCTTCCTCGATCTGATCCAGGAGGGTAACATCGGCCTCATGAAAGGCGTCGAGAAATTCGAATACCGCCGCGGCTACAAGTTTTCAACCTACGCCATCTGGTGGATCCGCCAGGCCATCACGCGTTCCATCGCCGACAAGGCGCGCACCATCCGCATCCCGGTGCACATGATCGAAATCATGAACAAACTCTGGCGCGCCCAAAAACAACTCACCCAGGAGTTGGGACGCGAACCCACGCCGGAAGAACTGGCGGACGAAATGCACATGCCGGTCAGCCGGATCAATTCACTCCTGAAAATGGCGCAACAGCCCATTTCCCTGCACGCTCCCGTCGGGGACGAGGGCGATGTCAGCGTCGGCGATTTCATCGAAGACAAGAGCGCTGAAAATCCTTCGGATGTGACCAGTTACAGTCTGCTGAAGGAAAAGCTGGGCGACGTATTGACCACGCTCACCGAACGCGAGCGCAAGATCCTCGAAATGCGCTTCGGCCTGGTGGACGGTTACGAACGCACGCTCGAGGAAATCGGCAAGATGTACAACGTGACCCGCGAGCGCATCCGCCAGATCGAAGCCAAGGCGCTGCGCAAGCTCCGCCACCCGACCCGCGTCCGCCATCTCCAAGGTTTCCTCGAAGCCGAAGAAGAAGCCGCCGCGTGACAGACGGACGGCTGACCCCCACCCCCGCCGATCCGGGAGCTTTTAAAAGAGGTTCTTGGTTTCGACAACTATTTCGTTTTGACCTCCCCTGTGCAGTGATCAGGCAGGGCAGGATTCGATTGTGCCGGAT
>JBEKFT010000270.1:0-3692 GCA_050013175.1 Verrucomicrobiota bacterium | reverse complement strand
AACACCGTTGAGAGCTGCAGCGCCCGGGTCAGGTCTTTGATGACCTCGAGTTCGGCCGAGGCCGTCAGTTCCGGCAGCAAATCCTGATCGTTCAGAATATGTTCGCGCAGCCGATTGGACCGCTTCTCGTTGAACTGGTCGCGCTCCATGGACGTGAGCATGGCGCGGAACACCTCCGGGCCAAGAATGTCGGCAAACGCGTCCGTCCGCTCCTTGGCGAGCCAGAGCAGCAACTCGCTGCTGGCGGTGTGCTGGCTGATGGCGCGGGCGAGCGCCTCTTTCAAGGCCGCGATATGCCCTTCCTGCACCAGCAGGTTGGCAAACTCACGACACAGCTTGGCCGGGACTGCATTCAGCGTCAGCCTCAGGACTTCATGCCACTTCTCCGGGAAGGTTTCCTTGAACGATTCCAAGGCGCGGCGATGTTTGGCCGCCGGCAATTGTTCCATCAACGGGCCCAGCTTCAAGTCCTGCATCCAGATAACCTTGGCCGTGACATCGCTCTCAACCGCAGGCAGGGCGGCGAGTACCTGCATGTCATCCCGCACGAAAACGGCTTCGAGCGCGACGGCGGGCTGTGTCCGCTGATAACTGGCGATTTCCGCATTGAACGCAGAAACCACTTCCGTGGCCGCAGCCGCTTTATCGGCCAGATCATGGGCGCTGCGCAGGAGTTCGCCGGCGACGGCGACGCGGGCCTTCAGACCTTTGGCCGAGCGGAATTCGCCCATCAGCCGGTCCTGCAGCGAGACTTCCTTCGCTTGAAAAATAATCGGGTCGGTCTTCTTGAGCGTCAATTGGAAGTGGCCGTCCTTTTTGAGTTCGCGCCTGGCCGCTTCCCACCACTTTTTCCAATCGTCCCGAATCACCTCCGGAACCAGCGCCTGCTGGATTTGATCCGCGGTCGCCTTGCCGCCGTAGCTGCTGAGGACGAGTTTGACCAGTTCGAGGTGGTTCGTGGCCGCCATCTGTCGCAGTCCTTCCAGATCCGAAGCCTTGCGCGCCAGAATATGGTCCTTGGCAATCGGCTTGAGCGATTCCGCTGCAAAGGCCAGGTCCATGGTGTGACCCGGCTTGTTCTGAAAATCGATCGTGAAACGCGCAAAAACAGTGTCCACCGATCGGATGCGGCCGAAACCCCAACTGCGATGCATGCAGTAGCCGCTGGTCGTCAACTGCACCAGCGGCTCGATATGGCGGCCCTCGATCTTGCCGGCCGCCACCATTTTCTCAAATTCCTCTCGCATAATACACCTTAACGCTCGCGTCCCCGGAGGGAACCGCCATCATTAAAGGTGTTGAGTGGACAAAAACCAAGAGAAATTGCGGCCCGGGTTTTGCGCGGACGCGAAGCGGGCGAAGGAACCTTTGTGGAAGGCATTCTGGAAAAGACGGTTGCCGGGTCGCGGCTGGCGCCTGCCGACCGCCGCCTGGCCCAGGAATTGGTTTGCGGCGTGGTTCGATGGCAGGCCACCTTGGACTGGTTGATCGCCCGCCAGGCGGATCGCGCCCTCCAGAAACCAATGCTGCAAATCCTCCTGCGGCTCGGGCTTTACCAGATTTTCTGGCTCGACCGGATCCCGAGCCACGCCGCCGTCCACGAAACCGTCGAGATGGCCAAACGCGGCGGATTCGGCGCTCAAGCCGGCTTCGTCAACGCAATGCTGCGCGGCTATCTGCGCGAGTTCGAAGCCACCCGGCGGCTGCTTTCGGAACTGAAGACGACGCATCCGCACCTGGGTTATTCGCATCCCGAATGGCTGGTGGCGCGATGGCAACGGCGCTGGGGCGTTGAAAAAGCGGCGCAGTTGATGGAATGGAACAACACGCCGCCTGAAGTCTGCGCGCGCGTCAATGCGCTGAAGGCCGACCCCGCCGGATTGCTGGCCCAATGGCGTGAGGAAGGGGTCGAATACGACTTCGTCCACCGTGAATGGCTCGAAGAAAACCTCGTCTTCGAATTGACCGCGCATCCGCCCCTGTCGAAGCTGCCCAGCTTCCAGCGGGGCTGGTTTTATGTGCAGGATCCGAGCACGCTGCTGGCCGTGCGGGAGCTGGGTCCGCAGCCGGGTGAAAGCATCCTGGACTTCTGCGCCGCGCCGGGGGGCAAGGCAACTTACATCGCGCAACTCATGCAAAACCAGGGACGTTTGATCGCCCAGGACACGGATCCGACGCGCTTGAAGTTGCTCGAAGAAAACTGCGCGCGCCTCGGCGTCACCATCGCAAGACCGGCGCTGCCCGCGATCCTCGACGTTCCACCCGCGACCCTCGACCGGGTCCTGGTGGACGCGCCCTGCTCCAACACCGGCGTGATGCGCCGCCGCGTGGAGGTGCGCTGGCGCATTCGTCCCGAGGAAATCGAGCGCCTGCGGACGCTTCAGGGCGAACTGCTGCAGCGGGCGGCCGCGCTCCTGAAACCGGGAGGAACGCTGGTTTACAGCACCTGCAGCCTCGAGCCGGAGGAAAACCACGAGGTGATCCGGCAGTTCCTCCAGGACCATCGGGAATTTGCAAGCGTGAGCGAACGGGAGTTGCTTCCTTTCATTGACAAGGTTGACGGCGCCTTCGTCGCCCGGCTTGCGCGGTCGTGACTCCGATTCCAACCAGTACGGATGCTGCAAAAAATTTAGGCTGCGATCCGGGCCCTGCCGGCGCCCTTCGTCACTCTCCCAATCGCCCACGCTTTGTGACCGTGCGCCCGGATGAACTTCAGAACCTCTCCGGCTTGCGGGTCGGCGACGACCGCCACCATCCCGATCCCCATGTTGAAAACCTGGTAGAGCTCGGCTTCCGGGACGCCGCCGCTACGCTCGAGGAGCCTGAAAATCGGCGGCACGTTCCACGTCCCCTTGCGGATGACGACGTCGCAATTCCGCGGCAACACGCGCGGGATGTTGTCCACAAAACCGCCGCCGGTGATGTGGGCGAAAGCCTTCACGACCTGGGATTTGCGATGGGCGGCGCGTGGCGGATTGAAGCGCTTCAGCAGGGCCCGCACCAGCCCGCCGTAACTGATGTGCACTTTCAGCAGCTCCGCGCCGATTGTGTTTCGCAGTTCGGGGAGGTAACTCCCGGGCGTCAGCTTCAGTTGATCGAAGAGGATCCTTCGCGCCAACGAATAACCGTTGGTGTGCAGACCGCTCGAGGCAATGCCGATCACCGCGTCCCCGGGCTCCACCGCCTTCCGGCCGTCGAGCATCCTGGATTTTTCGACGACACCGACGATCGTGCCGCTGACGTCGTACTCACCGGCCTTATAAAAGCCGGGCATCTGCGCCGTTTCGCCGCCGATCAGGGCGCAATGGTTCTCAACGCAGGCTCGCGCGAAGCCCTTGACGATTTCCGCAAACACGCGCGCCTCGAGCTTGCCGGTGCCCAGATAATCCAGGAAAAACAGCGGCTCGGCGCCGAGCACAGCGATGTCATTGACACAATGGTTGACGAGATCCGCCCCGATGGTGTCGTGCGTGTCCATCGCGAAGGCAACCTTCAGTTTTGTGCCAACGCCGTCCACGCTGGAAACCAGGACCGGCTCGCGATACTTCCGGATGTCGAGAGCGAACAGGCCCCCGAAGCCGCCCACTTTGCCAAGCACTTCCCGGCGATGCGTGGCCGCCAGCAGCTTCGGCAGCGTCGCCTTGACCTCGTTGCCCAAATCAATGTCCACTCCCACGCGGGCATAAGCTTTT
>JBEKFT010000269.1:0-3699 GCA_050013175.1 Verrucomicrobiota bacterium | reverse complement strand
GGCGTCGAATAGGCGTACTGGTTGTTGGCCACGACCAACACCAGCGGGAGCTTCTCGATGGCGGCCTGGTTGACCGCCTCATGAAAGGCGCCCGCCGACGTGCCGCCCTCGCCGATGCACGTCCCGCCGACGGTTCCCGAGACGCCTTTGAGCCGGCGGGCGAACAGCGCCCCATTGACCACGGATATCATCGCCCCCAGATGGCTGATCATGGGGAAAAGGCCCTCCAGCGGCCGGCCGCGATGGACGTTCCCATCGCGCGCGCGCATCGGACCCAGCGGCGAGCCCAGGTAGGTGCGGACCGCGTCCAGAAGCGGCTCGCCAAACGCCAGACGACCGGCGGCATCACGAATCAACGGCGCAAAGACATCGCCCCGGTGCAGGGCAATCCCGAGCGAGACACTCAACGCTTCCTGCCCGCGGCTCATGAACACCCCGCCGTGAATCTTGCCGGCGCGGTAAAGACTGGCAAACTTCTCATCCAGAATCCGCGACAGGAGCGCGAGCCGGTACGCCTTCAAATAGGTGTCGCAAAACGGGGAAGCTTGGCCAACTGCACCAGGGTTGAGCACAGCCTGAAACATGCGTTGAATTTTACGCGCCCTGGGGTGCGCCGCGCAACGTTTCTTTCATCCAGCTGCGTGTCTGAGATTTGCCGTGAGTTGTCCCGTTTCAAGCCAATGCGCGACTCTCCACCGGAAGTTGCCGGGGCCGGAGTCCGGGTCCCGGGCGGCAGCGCGAACGGGCGCGTCCGTGTTCACGCCATCCGGTTCCGCGCAAAAAGGGCTTGGCCTGGGCCCGAAGATTGGTGTTGAATCTGCTTTGACAACGCTGATTTCTGTGTCGTGCGGTTGTAGAACGGCTCTTTATGAATTTGCCAGCGTCACGCGTCTTGTTGATTGAAGACGACACCAAAATGCAGGAAGTACTTTCCGTCCTGCTGCAGGAGGACCATATCACCCTCGAGAGCGCGCCGAATGCGAAGGAGGGACTGGTCATGGCGCGGCAACAACCGTACGATTTGATCCTGCTGGATCTGGGGTTGCCGGACGCCAACGGCTTCGAGCTCTTGAAACAGTTCAAGAGCCTGCCGGAAATCCAATCCATTCCCGTCATCGTGCTGACGGCCTGGAATGGCACCAGCGACAAGCTGCGCGGCTTCGAGCTGGGCGCCGTGGACTACGTCACCAAACCCTTTGAAAGCGGGGAATTGCGGGCGCGCCTTTGCAGCGCCCTGCGCACGAAACATCTGCAGCACCAGTTGACGCGCACCAATCGCGACCTGCTGGCGGCCCGCCTCAGCGCGGAAAATGCTGCGCGCACCAAGGCCGACTTTCTGGCGAACATGAGCCACGAAATCCGCACCCCCATGAATGGCGTCATCGCCATGGCCGGCCTCCTGCTCGAAACACCGCTGACCCAGGAACAACGCGGCTACGTCGAAACAATCTATGCCAGCAGCGAAGCCCTGCTCACGATCACCAACGACATCCTGGACTTCTCCAAAATCGAATCCGGCAAGCTCGAATTGGAAAACCGCGCCCTGGATCTGCGCGCGTGCATCGAGGAAGCCTTCGATCTCCTCGCCACCAAAGCCTCCGAGAAAAAGCTCGACGTCGCGTATCAAATCGACGACGGCGTTCCGCCGAAGGTCGTCGGCGATGTCACCCGCCTGCGCCAGGTGCTCGTGAACCTGATCAGCAACGGCATCAAATTCACCGCCGCAGGCGAAGTCGTCGCGAATGTCAAAGTATTGTCTCCTCCCGAGGCCGGCAAGGAGACCGACTTCTGGCACCTGCATTTCTCGGTCCGCGACACCGGCATCGGCATCCCGGTGGACCGCCTGGCCCGCCTGTTCAAGTCGTTCAGCCAGGTCGATGCCTCGACGACGCGCCAGTATGGCGGCACCGGCCTCGGCCTTGCCATCAGCAAGCGGCTGGTCGAAATGATGGGCGGCAAGATGTGGGTGGAAAGCGTGCCGCAAAAGGGATCGACGTTCCATTTCACGCTGCCCATGCAGGCCGCACCCGAAGAGCAGCGTCCCACGCTCGAAGGCCGGCAGCCGCAACTGGCCGACCTGCGACTGCTGATTGTGGACGACAACGCCACCAATTCCCGGATTCTGATGCTGCAGACCGGCAAGTGGGGCATGGTCGCGCGCGGGGCGCAAAGCGCCGCCCAGGCGCTGGAATGGCTGCGCGCCGGCGAAAAATTCGACCTGGCCATCCTCGACATGCAGATGCCCGGCATGGATGGCCTGATGCTCGCCTGCGAGATTCGAAAACTGCCGGGCGCCAGGACGATGCCGCTGGTGCTCCTGACGTCCATGGGCCTGCGGACAGATGCCCCGGAATTCGCCAGCGCCGGGTTCGCCAGTTGCCTCACCAAGCCGATCAAACCCATCCAGCTTCACGAAGTCCTCCTCCGGGTGATCTCGGGTTCGAAGCCCGCGGCCAAAAAGGGGCCGGTCACCGCCAAACTGGACCCCGAACTGGCGCAGCGGCTGCCGCTGCGGCTGCTGTTGTGCGATGACAACGCCATCAACCAGAAGGTGGCCATGCGGCTGCTCCAGCAGATGGGCTACAAACCCGATTTCGCCGGCAACGGCGTGGAAGCGCTCGGCGCGCTGGACCAGCATCCGTACGACATTGTGTTCATGGATGTCCAGATGCCCGAGATGGACGGATTGGAAGCCACTCGCGTCATCCGCGAACGCCAGGGCGACAAGGCCCGGTATCCGACCTATAAACCTTCCATGATCATCGTGGCCATGACCGCCAACGCCATGCCGGGAGATCGCGACCGGTGCATCAAAGCGGGAATGGACGATTACATGTCCAAACCCGTCCGGCCTGAGGACGTGCGAAAGATCATCGAGCGCTGGGGAGCGGCCTCCACCGCGCCGGAAGCCGCCGCCCCCGCCGAGTCCCAAACCGCGACCGGGACCGGACCGTTCGCAACGGCCCCCGTCCCGCCCAATTCCCCTGTCGAGGAGCCTCCGGTGGACATGGACCGCCTGAACGACTTCACGAACGGCAACCTCGATGATCTGCGGGATCTGGTCACGCTTTATTTGAAACAGACGACCACGCAGGTCGAGCAACTGGCCGCCGCCGTGAAGTCGGGCTCGGCCACGGACGTGCGCCACATCGCTCACAGTTGCGCCGGCGCCAGCGCCACCTGCGGCATGAACCGCATCGTCCAGTTCCTCCGCCAGCTCGAGCGCGAGGCCGAGGAAGGGAACCTCAGCAACGCCCCCGGCCTTTCGCGTCAAGTCGATGAGGAGTTCAAGCGCATCCGTGCTTTTCTCGAGCCTTACCTCGTCCAGCAGCCCGGTCTCGCAGCCCAGACGCACGCATGAAGAACAAGATTCTGCTCATCGAAGATGACCAAATCGTCGCGAATGTTTATCGGGACAAGCTCCTGTTGGAGGGGTTCCAGGTCGAGGTGGCCTTGGACGGAGAGCGGGGACTCGAGATGGTCCGCCGCTTCCGCCCCGATGCCGTTCTGCTCGATCTGATGCTGCCCAAGTTGCCGGGCGTCGAGGTCATCAGGAAACTCCGGCTTGAACCCGACTTTCAAGCGCTGCCTCTCATCGTTTTCACAAACACGTATCTCACCAGCATGGTTCAGGATGCTTGGAAAGCAGGGGCAACCAAGTGTCTGGCCAAGGCTGATTGCTCGTCCAAGCAGGTCATC
>JBEKFT010000268.1:0-3707 GCA_050013175.1 Verrucomicrobiota bacterium | reverse complement strand
ATCCCGTTTTTCAAGAGGACGCCCCCACGGCCATTCTGCCCGCGGACAACCCGAACATCCTGTTTCTGTGGAAAGGCTCTTTGCGCGCCCAACAGGAGGCACTGATCATTCTCAACAAGGATATCTGGAACAAACAGCACTTTTTCACCCCGAACCTGTACCACCACGTCCAGGCCCAGGGCCCCCTCACCGACATCTCCCCGGAATACCCGCTGGATTACCTGCCGACACCCTACGAATACGACCTGCGCCCCGGCCAGGGCATCGTTTTGGTGACTCGCAAGGGCCGCAAATGAACCGCGTCCCCTTGAGCCACCTCCGCGCGGACAAGTCCGCCGTCGGCACCTTGTCTTCGGGTCGCGAGGGAGGTCGATAACCGGCCTCTTCCGGAAGCGTGAGACGACGCCAGGAGCATGTCATGAGCGATAACAATTCTCCGTCAGCTCGGCGATCTTGTCCCAGGTGAATGCGGTTTCGGCGGCGAGGCGGCCGTTGCGGCCCATCCAGCGCGCCCATTCCCAGTTGGTGAACAGAGTGCCCAGCCCCCAGCCTACCGAATCAACGGTCGGGTAGATTTTCAGACCGTTGACGTTGTGCCAGACGAATTCGCCCGGGCCCCCGATCTGCGAGGCGACGACCGGTTTGCCGGCCGCCCAACCCTCCAGCACGATGATGCCGAAGGGTTCGTTGCGGCTGGGCACACACACCACGTCGCACGCTTTGAACATGTCCACCTGCTCTCCCGCGCCGAGCCGGCCGAACCACCGCACGGCGTGCGACACCCCGAGATGGTGAGCGCGCTGTTCCAGGTCGCGGCGCATGTGCCCTTCGCCGGCGAAGATGAACTTGGCGTTCGGATAATGCCGCAGCAAACCCGGGATGGCCTCCATCAGCAGATCCGGCCCCTTTTGGAGACTCATCCGCCCCATGAACAGCACGGTTGGATCCATTGGGCCGATGCCGTAGCGTCCTTTGACGGCACCGGGGTCGATCCAGCCGTTGTAGCAATCCACCGGCACGCCGTTGTAGATGCTCCAGCACTTCCAATCCGGGAGGTTGTACATCCACATCAACTCACCCTTCAACGCGTTGCTCACCGCAATCACCCGGTCGGCACAGGAGGTGCCATTCCGTTCGTGGTCGCGAATCCGCGCCGAGGTGCCGCCGTAGAAGTTGTTGCCGCAACGTCCGTACTCCGTGGAGTGCATCGTCAGCACTGCGCGGTGGTTGCTCCGGCCCTGCTTGGCCCACACCATCGCGTTGGCGGCCAGCCAATCGTGAGCGTGGATGACGTCGAAATGACCGGAATAGTTCTCACTCTGGTAGAAGTGCCAGACAAACGACCGGCACATCTCCTGGATTTCGTCCACGAAACTCGGGTTCAGGTTGTGAGGGCACCAGTGGTACCAGACGCCATCAATTTGCCGCACACCGCCGCTGCCGTAGCCCGGCCGTGTGAACACGTGCGCCTCGTGTCCCCGCCGATTCAGCGCCGCCGCCAGTTCCGTCACGTGCGCGGCCACGCCGCCGACGGCGACTCCGTGCAACGCCTCCCACGAAAACATCGCTATACGCATAGCTATTCTCTTTCAGTCAACCTCATCTCCCCATCTGCCACAAAGCGTGATTTCATAACGGATGCCGGCACGGCCAATCGCGCTCAAAGCAAAGCCACGCCGGGCCGGGAAAGTCAAGAACCTTGCCGCACCGCGACAGCAGCAGAGTGCGTGGCGTCAGGGTGTCAGCCCAGCAGCTTCACATCCCTGAATCAACATGCGAAACATCATCCGGGTTGGAGTCGTGGCAGTGATGCCTTGAGCAACCGGGGCGCAGTCTCAACAATCTGGAATCAGCAAATCCACCTCGCATGGCACGGGAGATGGCAATGGCTGATTCGTCAAATGGAGCGTGAGAAGCGCGGATTCCAAAGGATGCATCCCTTTGCGCGCGTCTGGGCCGGCGTGAAGCCTGGCCAGCATGAAGAAGCCCGCGTTCGGTCAGGTTCGCAGGCTGTGCAAGTTGGCAGGGAAGTCAGCTTTCGCCGGGTGACGTCTTCCCGGGCGGAGAATCGCCGTCTAGCGGACCTTGAGGGCGGTGTCGATTTCCACGATTGCCTTCTCCAAGTGCGCGGCCACACGGTCACGGTCCCGCTCCTCAAGTTTGTCGCGGGCTTCGCGCAGGATTCTCCGGGCTTCGGTGACTTGTTCGTCGGACTTAAGCTGTCGTTCGTGCTCTGAACCGCGGCCCTCAAGGCTAAGGCCCAGGTCTTTGCCTGCGGCTTCGAGTTGTTTCATTGCCTTGACGCGATGGCCGCCGTAATCGGCGTTGGCCAGTTTCAACAGGACGTAGGCGTGGGCCAATTCTTCGCGGGGCGTTTCGGCATAAGCGCGGGCCCCGAAAGAAAAGGCCAGCACGATCGCCACTATTTGCAGGTATCTTGATCGAGATGATGATTTCATGCCTGCTGTATATCCGTCTGAATTCCGTTGTCAATCGCCTCCTTCGAGGATGAAGCGGGGCTCCCGGCCAAAAGCCGGTTTGCGGGCAATAAAATGCCACCCGGCGGAAGGCTGGGGAGATTGTTGGAAGAAATTGATAATTCTATCCGTTGAGCGAGATCAGGCCTTTGGAGATGGCAAATTTGGTCAGGCCCGCCACGCTGTGGATGTTGAGTTTTCGTATGATGTGTTCGCGGTGGGACTCGACGGTGCGGACACGGATTTCAAGGTTGCTTGCGATTTGCTTATTGCTCAGTCCTTCGGCGATCTGGACCAGGACTTCACGCTCGCGCTCGGTGAGTTGTCCGACGGAACTTTCGCCGCTCGTGTGGACGCGTTTGTTGAGTGCGCCGCGGGCGGCTCCTGGACTGAAGAAGGCTTCGCCGGCATTGACGGTTTCAATGGCGCGGACGAGCTCCTCCGCAGCCACATCCTTCCGCACATAGCCGGAAGCGCCGGATTGGATGATCCGCGTCACGTATTCGGTGTTGCCATGCATGGAGAGGATGAGCACCTTGGATACGGGCATTTCCTTGCGCAACAGTTCCGTGACCTCGAGACCGTTCATGTGGGGCATGTCGATATCCATCAAAATGATGTCCGGCGTCAGCTCGCGTGCCTTGCGCAGGGCCTCCAGGCCGTCCGCGGCTTCCCCGATGATCTGCAAATGGTCGTAGCCCGCTAGACAGGAGGCGATCCCTTTCCGCACGACCGGATGGTCGTCAGCCAGCAGCAGTCTGATGCCTCTTTTGAATTTGCTTTCGTTTTGCGATTGCCCGGCAAAAGCGCCTGCCAAAGCGGATTGAACAAGTCCTGCGAGTCCCGGAGTCGGGTTCGGCGTAATTGCCGATGCGGCAGCCGGGAGCGCAGTTGAGTCAGACGGTAGCTTGTTCATCTCGATAAAAATATTTGCGACGACGGTTTTCCAGCACGGCAACAAACCGCGTGCGTTCAACATTCCGGCCGTCGAGGCGCCTTCAGGCGTATCCGTTCAGGATGTATCCACGCGTTGCCAAGTTCTTTGAGCGTGTTCTTTTGCAGGGTCCTTTCAATGAGCGGGAAAATGATCCGCTCCTCTCGCTGGAAGTGTTTGCGCGCCGCAGTTATCGCCGCAGTCAAAAGTCGGCGGGCTTCCTTGAGGTCCTGTGTCGCTTTGATTTGCGCCAGCCGTCCGTCAATCTCTTCATGATCTTCATACAGACAATCAAG
>JBEKFT010000267.1:0-3709 GCA_050013175.1 Verrucomicrobiota bacterium | reverse complement strand
CGCCAGCGGCCTTGATCCGCATATCAGCCCCGAAGCCGCGCGTCTTCAGATCGCTCGCGTCGCCGCCGCGCGCGCCATGAGCGAGGACAAAGTCAAGGCGCTCGTGGATCAATTCACCGAGCCGCCGCAGTGGGGCTTTCTCGGCCAGGCGCGAGTGAATGTGTTGCTGCTGAACGTGGCCCTCGACCAGGCCCAGGCCGAAGTGAAGAAAGCCGAAACCGCCGCACCCTCGAAAGGTTGATGATGCGCGTGTAACCCGGCGGGGAGTCCGGCTGCCTTGCCCATTCACAATCCCCGCGTCATGCCGTGAAGCCGAATCCCATCGCGTTGCTCATTGACGATGATAAGGCGAACCGGCGCCTGTTGCGGATTCTACTGGAATCCCAACATTATCGCCTGTTCGAATCGGAGAATGGACGCCTTGGCCTGGCTGCGGCGGGAGTGTGTCAGCCGGACGTGATCATTCTCGAGCTGGCGTTGCCGGACATGGGCGGCTTGACCGTGCTGAGGCGGTTGCGCCGGGCAGGCCAAACCCCGGTGCTGGTGCTCTCCGTCTGCAATCGAGAGTCGGACACTGTCGCTGCGCTTGATGGGGGCGCGAACGATTATATGACAAAGCCGTTTAGTGAAGCGGAATTGCTCGCCCGCCTTCGAGTCCTCCGGCGTTGCATTCCCAGTGAATTTGAGGAGCCGGTGCTGATTCAGGGAGACCTGAAGGTGGATTTGGCCAGACACCTGGTTATCTTGAGCGGTCGCAGAATTGATCTCACACCCACCGAAGAGGCCCTGTTTCACGCGCTCGTCGCCTATGCGGGCAAGGTGGTCCCCGGCAAACATCTGCTTCGTTCGGTCTGGGGTGCGGAAGGAGAGAATCAAGGGCAATACTTGCGTGTCTTCATCTCCAACCTGAGAAAAAAGCTGGAAGGAACCCATGGAAGACTTGTCATTGAAACCACGGGCTGTCTCGGTTATCGGCTTACTTGTTCCAGGCCGTGACTTTGACGCGAAGCGCTTATTTGAATGTCGGGCATCCTGGACGATCCTTCTTCGCAATGTTTCGACGCGACATCGGGCGCTCGGCGTGATATAGAATTGGCGGGAAACAGACGGACATGAACATCCGGGGAGTCATCAAGACTATCAACCAGATGCAGACCGACGGCGTGATTGAACGCTACGCCGTGGGCGGCGCGGTCGGCGCGACTTTTTATCTGGAACCCATCGCCACGCTGGACGTGGACATCTTTGTCACGTTCAAATCAGAGGCTGGCAGCGTCATCATCACCCCGCAACGCATTTATGACTACCTGACCGCACGGGGTGCCACGGTTCAGGGGGAGTACCTCGTCATTTCCGGCTGGCCGGTGCAGTTTCTTCCTCCCGCCAGTCCGTTGGTGGAAGAGGCGCTCGCACAGGCCGTTGAAAAGGACGTGGCCGGGACGCCCGTCCGCGTTTTCAACGCCGAACATCTCGCCGCGGTTGCGCTCCAGACCGGACGTGCCAAGGACAAAGCCCGGTTGCTCCATTTCATTGAAGCCGGCGTGTTGGATCCGGCCTGTTTTCAAGCCATCCTGACCCGGCACGGATTGCTGGCGGCGTGGAAAAGGTTCGAGCAACAGTTCCTCAGCGACCAGCCATGACCTTTGACCTGACCAGAATTCTGGAGAGCAAACGCGATTTCCGGCGACAGCTCGCCGCCCGGCCGATCGCGGAAAAGCTGGCCATGCTCGACGCCCTGCGCGAGCGGGAGCTCGCCATCCGACAGGCTGGTCAACCAGAAATGGAGTCCACCGGAGTCCTCCATGAAGAACCCGCGCCCGACCGCACGGGCGGATACGGCGGACAGGCATCGTAAGCGTGAAACGCAAATCATTTCATTCGTAAGGAGGCTCAACTCTCTTCGGAAATGTGTGTCTGACGACTCTTGTTCAGCTTCCGCTATGATTTGTTCATGCGGCTTGCCGGCACGACCCGGAAGCTCCTGTTTGCGCAATTATTTGGCGTTCAAACCGTCCAGAGCCAGGTTGAGGGTGAGGACGTTCACACCCGGCTCGCCGAGAAAGCCGAGATCCGGACCTTCGGTGTTCGCGCGCGCGAGTTCGAGAACCTTTTCCACGCTCAGGCCCCGGGCCCTGGCGACGCGCGGGGCCTGCAGATCGGCGTTGCGCACGCTGATGTGCGGGTCCAAGCCGCTGCCCGAGGCAGTGACGGCGTCGGCGGGCACCGGCGCGTTCGTGCCCAGCCCGTTTTGTGCGCGGTAATCCGCGATGTTCTGGGCAATGGAATCGTGCAGTTTCTGCGAAGTTGGGCCAAAATTGCTGCCGCCCGAACTGGTGGGGTCATATCCGTTACCGGCAGCCGAAGGGCGCGAATGGAAATAGTTGTCCGCGGTGAACTGTTGGCCCAGCAACCGCGAGCCGCGCACGGTGCCGCCGGGGTCAACAATCAAACTGCCGTTGGCTTTGCCGGGGAAGAGCGCCCGGCCGATTCCGAACACGACGAGCGGATAGACCCCGCAGCAAACCGCCGCAAGGATCAAGGTGGACATTACCGCACCGCGAATTTCAGCGAAGAATTCTTTCATACCTTAAACGAGTCTGAGGGCCGTAATGATGACATCGATGAGTTTGATGCCGACAAATGGAATGATGACGCCGCCCAGGCCGTAGATGAGGAGGTTGCGCCGGAGAATGGCCAGTGCCCCGATCGGCTCGAACTTTACGCCGCGCAACGCCAGCGGAATCAAGGCGATGATGATCAGCGCGTTGAAAATGACGGCGCTCAGGATGGCGCTGGTCGGGCTGTGGAGGCGCATGACGTTGAGCGGCGCAATGGCCGGAAAAGTTCCAACCAGCATCGCCGGAATGATTGCGAAGTACTTGGCGACGTCGTTGGCGATGCTGAAGGTGGTGAGCGAACCGCGCGTAATGAGCAGTTGCTTGCCGATTTCAATGACCTCGAGGAGCTTTGTTGGATTGGAATCCAAGTCCACCATGTTACCCGCTTCCTTGGCGGCTTGTGTCCCGGTGTTCATGGCCACGCCGACATCAGCCTGGGCCAGCGCAGGCGCGTCATTCGTGCCGTCGCCAATCATGGCCACCATGCGCCCGCCGCTTTGTTCTTTTCGGATGAGGGCGAGTTTGTCCTCCGGTTTCGCTTCCGCTAGAAAATCGTCCACCCCGGCCTCGGCGGCAATGGCCGTTGCCGTCAGTTTGTTGTCACCCGTGATCATGATGGTCTTGATTCCCATCTTGCGGAGCTGGGCAAAACGCTCTTTGATGCCGCCTTTGACAACGTCTTTCAAGTGAATGACACCCAATACCTTCTCGCGCGTTGCAACCACAAGGGGTGTGCCGCCGGACTTGGAAATCCTTTCGATGGTATGCTCCGTTGCTGTCGAGATGCCGGCGTGGACGAACCCGCGGATGGCATCGGTTGCGCCTTTGCGATATTGCTCGCCGTCCAAATCCACGCCGCTCATGCGCGTTTGGGCGGTGAAGTTGATAAATTGCGCGCCGGGCATTTCATGGATCTGCCGTTCGCGAATGCCGAATTTCTTCGCAAGCACGACAACGCTCCGGCCTTCCGGCGTTTCGTCCGCCAACGAAGACAATTGCGCGGCATCGGCAAGTTCCTGCTCGGTGACGCCCGGCGCGGGAATGAATTCCGTCGCCTGGCGGTTGCCGAGTGTGATCGTCCCGGTCTTGTC
>JBEKFT010000266.1:0-3709 GCA_050013175.1 Verrucomicrobiota bacterium | reverse complement strand
CCCGATATCGCCCCCACCTGAATTGGCCCTGCAATCCAGCGAGTTCTCGCATTGGAACATTGTCGCCGATGTGCAAACTTCACGGCTCGTGCGGAACCCTGGGTGGAACGGGCGACCCGCCCGTTCGGGTTGGCGACTCGACGACCGGGCACACTTTGGCCTGAATTTCAACGGGAACACCCCTCTCCATTCCGCCCGGCGGGTCGCCGGTCGGGACGGGCCAGTGGCCCGTACTACCCAGTTCAGGTTTTCACACAGGATCCAAACACGGCGGTCTGGCATGGTTGCGATCGGGACGGTGTGTCGGAGTGCACCCGGATCGACCCTCCTGCAGACAGCGGGCTTCAATTGCGGACCGGGTTCGGATACGCTCTTCTTGTGGCGAAACCCAACTGCATGGAACTGCCCCCCGGCGAGAGGATTCCCATCCATTACGAAGATATACCTGCAAGCTAATCAAATTATGTGGATGAATCGACAAGAACCGTGCAGTCTCCGGATGGACTTGCTGTATTGTGTCTGTGCTTAAACGGAATCAGCATCCGCGGATGACTGCATTGAGAACCATAAAATCCCGGCCGAAGAACGTTCGCATGGAACGGCCGCAAGGGCGTGGTGGCAGGGACATCAGCGATCGGGAACGGTTCGTGAGTGCCTGCCGGTGCGAGGCGGTGGACCGTGCGCCGGTGTGGCTCATGCGCCAGGCCGGGCGCGTGTTGCCGGAGTATCGTTTGCTCAAGGAGAAGCATTCCTTTCTCGACCTGGTGCAAACGCCCGAACTGGCGGCGGAAGTGACGATTCAGCCCGTGCGCCGGTTCGGCTTCGATGCGGCAATTCTGTTCAGCGATATTCTCGTGGTTCCCGAGGCCCTCGGGCAACCCTACCGTTTTCCCGACACGGGCGGCGTCGTCATGGATTTCGCAATCCGCAGCCGCGCGGACATCGAGCGGCTCTCCGTCGAGGGGGTTTGCGAGCGGCTGGGTTACGTGGATCAAGCGCTTCGCCTGGTCCGCAAAGATCTCGGCGACCGGACGGCCCTGATCGGATTCGCCGGTTCGCCCTGGACGCTTGCGACGTTCATGATGGAAGGGGGCAGCGCGGCATCCTACACGCGGGCCCTGAGCCTGTTCCGCGAAGATCGCAAGACGTTCCGGATGCTGGCCGAGAAACTGACCGCCGCCATCACTTCCTACCTGGAGATGCAGATTCGCGCCGGCGTGGACGCGCTGCAATTGTTCGACAGCCACGGCGGGCTGCTCGCCCCCGGCGAATTTCAGGAAGGCTCCGCGAGGTGGATGAAGGACATCATCGCGTCGGTTTCAGGAATCCGGAGACGGATGGGGCCAGGCCGGACCGGACACCGAGGGACGGACCCCAGGGTTCCGACGATCGTCTTCTCGCTCGGCGCACACGCCAACTGGTCCGAGCTTGTGGCTACCGGGGCGAACGTGTTGGGGATCGACTGGCACTTTTCCCTCGCCGAAGCCCGCAGGCTCCTTCCAGCCACGATCGCTCTGCAGGGAAATCTGGCTCCGGCCCTGCTCGCCGATGCGACACCCGAAGCGGTCGCCCGCGAGACGACACGGCTGCTGGTGGAAATGCGGGGGCGTCCGGGCTATATTTTCAACCTCGGCCACGGCGTGCCGCCGTCGGCGAAACTGGAAAACATCGCCGCGCTGGTGGAAGCGGTGCGCGCCTTCAAATCCGGATGAACACAGTACAGGTCGATCTCGAGCTGGTGAAGAAATACAACGTGGCCGGCCCGCGTTACACCAGCTATCCGCCCGCGACGAAGTTTGCGGACACCGTGTCATGGGCCGAACTCTCCGCGCGGGTGGAGGCCAACAACCGCAGCGCGCGCGACCTGTCCCTCTATTTTCACATCCCGTTCTGCGAAACGCTGTGCTGGTTCTGCGGCTGCACCACCGTTATTACCCTCAACCACGACAAGGGCAAATCCTACGTCGAAACCCTCGGCCGCGAGGTGGCGCAGATGGCGCCGCGGCTGAATCCCTCGCGCAAAGCCGTCCAGCTCCATTTCGGCGGCGGCTCGCCCACGTTTCTGAGGCCGGACGAGATCCGGCGGCTGGGCGAGCTGATCCGGAACCGGTTCACCTTTTCGGATGACCTCGAGGCCGGTGTGGAAGTGGATCCGCGACGGCTGACGCGCGACCACCTGGTGGCGCTGCGCGACATCGGCTTCAACCGCGCCTCGATGGGCGTGCAGGATTTCAATCCACGGGTGCAGGAGGCGATCCATCGCATCCAGCCGCGCGCGATGACCCAGCAGGCGATGGACTGGATGCACGAACTGGGGTACGGCTCGATCAATCTCGACCTCATCTACGGCCTGCCGCATCAAACCCTCGAGTCGTTCAACGAAACGCTCGACATCGTGCTCGAAATGAACCCCGACCGTCTCGCGGTCTTCAGTTATGCGCACGTGCCGTGGGTCAAGCCGGCGCAAAAAATCCTGGAACAGCAACAATCGCTTCCCGCGCCCGAAACCAAGCTGCAGGTCCTCAAGCTTGTTATCGAGAAACTCACCGCCAACGACCGCTACGTCTATATCGGGATGGACCACTTCGCCCGGCCCGACGATGAACTCGCCGTGGCGCAGCGCCGCAGGCAGCTCCAGCGCAATTTTCAGGGCTACAGCACCCGCGCCGGCGCGGACATTTATGCGTTCGGCATGTCGAGCATCTCGCAGATCCCCGAAGCCTACTGGCAGAACGAAAAGGAACTTCCGAAATACGAGAAGGCCGTGGACGCCGGCCGCGTGCCGGTGCAGCGCGGTTATCTCGTGACCGAAGAAGATAGGATCCGCCGCGAGACCATCATGCGCGTGATGTGCGACCTCTCGCTCGACTTCGCCGGCATGTCACAAAAGCTCGGCATCAATTTCGTGCAACACTTCGCAAATGAACTGGCTTCACTCGCACCGTTTGAAGCCGACCACCTCGTGAAACGCACGCCCACCGGCTTCGAAGTTACCGACACTGGCCGCTTGTTCATCCGCAACATCGCCATGTGTTTTGACAACACCCTTGCGTTGATGGGCGAGCGAAAACACTCGAAGACGATTTGAAAAGAGAAAATCGTAAACTTGCGTATCCGTAAGTTAATGAGCAATACAATTGACCCCAAAACGCGGAACTCATCGAACGGATTTTTGAAAGTCCTCACAAAGCCATGAAACCCGTTGCAATTGTTGGCGCGGGTATCACGGGTTTGACTGCTGCGTTTTACTTGAAGCGCAGGGGTATCCCGGTGACGGTCTATGAAGCCGGCGCGCGGGTGGGAGGTGTGATCCAGTCGCTGCGCAAGGACGGCTACCTCGCCGAGTTTGGACCCAACACGCTTCTCGAAACATCGCCGAAAATCGCGCAACTCGTCCGCGACGCAGGATTGCAATCCCGCCGGCTCGATCCGGATCGCAAGGCTGAGGCGCGTTACGTCGTTCGCTACAAGAGACCCATCTCGATGCCCGGCTCGCCGGCGGGTTTTTTCACCACGGAACTGTTTTCGCTCAAAGCCAAGCTGGCCGTGTTGCGCGAGCCGTTTGTGTCGCCGCGACGGGATGGGGTCGAGGAAAGCATCGCGCAATTCGTGGTGCGCCGGTTCAACCAGGAATTTCTGGATCACGCGATTGATGCGCTGGTCGCGGGGATTTATGCCGGCGATCCATGCAAGCTGTCCGTCACCCACG
>JBEKFT010000265.1:0-3711 GCA_050013175.1 Verrucomicrobiota bacterium | reverse complement strand
CGAATGAATGATCAGCGCGATGTTGATGATCCAGCCCGGCAGGAAGCGCGTGAAGAACGTTGGAAACCACATGATCAATCCCGACGCGCCAATGATGGCCACGCCCCAGAACACCGCGAAATAATCAAACTTCTCCCAATAGGTCCAGCGATCGAACTCCGGTTTCGGCCCTTTGCCGAAGAACCACTTGTTGTGCGCGACGAAATCCTTCCAGTCCTGCCAGGTCGGCATCATGGAATCCGGTCCGAACAGGGTTCTCCACAGCCTTCGGAACTGGAAACCTCCACTGGCCGGATCGCGCAGGAGTCCCCTGCCCTTCCAGGCCTTGGCGGCCAGCGCGGTCACGTGCAGGCCGAAGTAGAGGAAGGTGATGAGGGCGCCGAATCGATGCAGGGTGCGGGCCGTTTCCGCCCCGCCGATCACGTTGAAGATCACCTTGGCCCAGTCGGTGTAATAAAACTTGAGCGGCATGCCGGTGATCACCAGCAGCAGGAAGCTCGTGACCACGAGAAAATGCAGGAATCGCTCGAACGGCACAAAGCGCGTGAACCATTCGTCATCCTGCTGCGTCCGGATCTTGGCTTCGCGGAACTTCCGGGTGTCGTGCAGGAACAAGTACACCGCCCGGACCAGCCAGATGACGGTGTGCAGGCCGAAGAACGCGAACACGCCGATCAGCAGCCCGGTCATCCCCAGGAACACGGCATGGAGCAATGGATAATTCCTTCCGTCGAGCGGATTGGCGTGGGGCTTGTATTCCGTGAAGCCTTTCGTGGCGCCGGGATGACATTTCCGGCAGGTGGCAAGAATGTTGGCCTGCGAGAGATGGGACGCCGGGTCGGAGAGGGGCAGCACGTCGTGATAGCCGTGGCAGTCGTAACAGGCGGCGACGTCCGGCGCCGCGTTCGGTTTGCCCAGCGCCATGGCTTTGCCGTGGTAGGTCTCCCGGTAATGCGCCAGCCGGTCCGCGTGGCATTGGCCGCAACGCTGGTCGCTGAGGGCCTTGAAATTGCTCCCCTCGGGATTCTCGATCTGGTGGGCGGAGTGACAGTCCGTGCAGACGGGCCCGCGCTGGTCGCCTTTGGCCAGAAGCTGCCCGTGAACGCTTTGCCCGTAGGTTTTCTCGACCCCAACGTGGCATTTGCCGCACGTCCTGGCGACATTGGCGTGGTTGATCGGCGAGTCGCGATCGACGCTGCGCTTGATGTCGTGCACGCCATGGCAATCGTTGCAGGAGGGCGCGACGATGAGACCCATTTTCAACAACGCCCGGCCATGGATGCTGTCCATGTACTGCGACGCCGCCTGGGGGTATTTCATCTCATATTCCCTCGTCAGCCCGGGGTTGCTGTGGCATTTCGCGCAGGTCTGCGGAAGGCTTAGTTTGAAAACCGGCGACACCGGATCCTTCACCGGCAGAATGTCGTGCGAGCCATGGCAATCCCAGCAATTCGCCGCTCCGGACGCGCCCATCGCGTGGCTCATGCCGTGGATGCTGGTGGCGTAATCCTTGCCGGCCTGTTCGTGACACGAGACGCAATCCGGCGGCGGCAGTTTGCTCGGGTGCACCAGGTCCTTGATTCCATCGTGACAATCGACGCAGGCGAGTTTGGCGTGAACGGACTTCTGGAAGGAATTGGTTGGGAACAGCAACGAAACCGTCTTGCCATCCACTTTTCGGGTGGTGGACGGGTCCAGATGGCAGTCCAGACAATCCGAGTTGGCGAATTTTTCAGCCGCATTGGCCGACATCAGGCCCAGGCAGAGAAAGACCAACAACCAACAACCAACAACCAACAACCAACATCGAATGGGCCTCCGCTTCGCCTCCTGTTGGAGGTTGGTTGTTGGAGGTTGGTTGTTGAATGTTCCCGCCAGGTTCTCCAGCGTTCTCATAGTCCGCCGTTGTGGCAGTCATTGCAGGCGCCATCCACTTCGTCTCCCGGGTGTTTGAATTTTTGACCGTTGGGTGACAGCACATTGAGCTCATCGCCGCGGCCTTGCGAAAGGATCGTGTGGCACGTGTTGCAGTCGCTCGCCTTGATCGTGCGCTTGCCGTCGGAGGTCATGTGCCTGCCATCGTGGCAGCGGAAGCAGCCGGGCCAGTCCTTATGGCCGATGTTATTGGGATACTTGTCCCAGGACGCCTTCATTTCGGGGAAGAAATTGTCGCGGTAAATCTGCTGCACCGCATCGATGGCGGCGTGGACGCTCGGCTGCAGGCCGGGGTATTTGTCGGCCGGATAACTTTGCGCCACCGCGGTGGCAATCCCTTCCCTGGCCTGCGTCTGGTCGCTGTACTTGCGCGTGAGGACGCCGACCGCGTTGGTTTTGACCCAGGGCAGCGAGCGGTCGATCCTGCCCAGAGACATGGCCAGGTCCACGGCGTCGTCAGGGGATTGGTAGATGTGCGCCGGACGGTTGTGGCAATCGATGCAATCCATCGTGCGGAGGGTCATCCGGTTCACGTCGTTGGTGAAGCTGCGGACTTTGTATTCGGTGACAACGCCCTGCGCATCCACCACGCGGACCCACGGGATGACCTGGCGCGCTTCGTCCATGGAGACGTACTGCACCTTGTTGCCGACGCTCATGTGCCAGTGGATGCCGCCGACGGGCCCGTGTGTGGGATCGCCGCCGCCGACCTTGACGATGAGGCGGACGGAAAACGGCGTGTTGGTTTCATCGCCGAGGAAGTAGTTGAAGGTTTTGTCCAGGTTGCCGACGAACTTTTTCGGCCAGTGGCATTGCTCGCAGGTCTCCTGAGCGGGACGCAAGTTTTTGATCGGCGTCGGCACGGGGCGCGGGAACTTATTGAATGCCACGGCGTACAACTGATACGTGCCGGAGAGCTTGGACCTGACGAACCAGGTCGCTCCCGGGCCGATATGGCATTCCACACAGGCCACGCGCGCGTGAGGACCATGCTCATAGGTCACCAGTTCAGGTTGCATCACCGTATGGCAGGCTTGCCCGCAAAACTGAACCGATTCGGAAACCTGATAAGTGTGGTAGCTGCCGATGGCGGACAGGAGGAGGAAGAGTACGCTGCCCGCGATAAACAAGCCCATGACGCGCCGGTCACGCGGACGGGAGAGATCGATTTGCACCGCCGACAGCAGGACGCCGGCCCCGCCCCGTTTGTGCCGCTCGCGCAGCACGCCGACCAACCCCAGCAGCAGTCCTAAAATCAGAAACCCGGGCGCGACGACGTAGGTGAGAATGCCGAGGTACGGATTGGCGGAGTGCGACACCGCATCGAGCACGAACAGGAAGATAAACGAGAAAAGGCTCCCAACGACAACGACCAGTCCGGTCAGGGACATCCAGTTGCGCAGCAAGGACCGCCGGTCCGCCGGGTTGTTCGTGCTCTCAGTGCTCATATCGGTCCCTGGGTTTTGCAGCGTTCCGCCCGGCGCTCGATCTATCAGCCTTCACGGCAGACGAAGGACTCTTCGCGGGCCGCGACAGCGATCCTGGGGGCTCGCGCGCCGCGGCCGGAGTTGCTGAATTCAGGATTGCGGAACCGCAGCCCTACTTCTTCCCGAACGCCCGCAGGTAGGCCACCAGACCTTTGATGTCGTCATCCGAGAGGCCCTCGGCCGGCTTCATCAGAGTTTTGTCGTCCTTGTCCTTCAAACCTTCCTTGATGGCTTTGAAGGCGGCATCGTCTTTCAACTCCGCCTGGACTTTCGCATCGGTGTAATCTTT
>JBEKFT010000264.1:0-3711 GCA_050013175.1 Verrucomicrobiota bacterium | reverse complement strand
CCTTTTCACCGGCGCCTTTCCTTTCCGCTCCCATCGATGTGAGAGCGGCTTTTGGGGAGTGGCGGCTCTCCACGAACCGGGTCTTCGCAGCCGCCGTTGTGGAACGGTGGACATCCCCAGCGCGAGATGGGTCCGCCAATTCACATTGGCGGCTACCGCGTTTGGGGTCCCAATACGCGGCCGGAAAACCGTGGAGGCTGTCCACCAACGGAGCGCGGCCAGCGTGCGCCGACAGGTGTGCTCGCCGGCCGGACTGCGATGACGGACGATTGCATTGCGGGTTGCGGTTGATTTTGGATTCATCAAGTTGACCGGTTCGTTGAGGTTCACGGATCCACGGCATCTGTGTGAGGGTCGGGAGAAACCATTTGTTCCCTGGACAGGGGAGTTTTTACCTCGTCTTCCCAACTTGTGTTCCCTAACATTGTGCAGGTGAACCTGGTGTGAATTGCCGGGGAACATTGTGCGCACCCGCAACTCATAGGAATGATGCCGGTCTATGGCTTCAGGCGAAGATTTTGAAAGCATAGTGGCCCAGTATTACGAGCCGCTTTATCAGTTCGCATTCAGCCTGACGCGGACCGAAGCCGATGCTTGCGATCTGACACAGCAGACGTTTTATGTTTGGGCCACCAAAGGGCATCAGTTGCGGGACAAGACAAAGGTGAAGACGTGGTTATTCACGACGCTGCACCGCGGTTTTCTTGAAAGCCGCCGGAGGCAGACGCGGTTTCCCCATTTCGAACTGAGTGAAGTCCCGCTTGAACTGCCTGAGTTGCCTTCACGATTGGTCAACCAACTGGATTCGCGCCAGGTGCTCCAGGCGCTGTCTCAAGTGGATGAAGTCTATCAGGCGCCGGTGGCGCTCTTCTATCTCGAGGACTGCTCGTATAAGGACGTCGCCGAAATCCTCAACGTGCCCATCGGCACGGTGAAGTCGCGGATGGCGCGGGGCATCGCGCAACTTCAGAAGATCCTCATCAGCGGCTCGAAAGGAACGCCGACGAACAAATGAACCGCGAGCAGGCCAAAGAAATTCTTGCGCTCTACCGGCCCGGAACCGCCGATGCGGAGGATCCCTCGTTTTCCGAGGCGCGGGGGCTTTGCGGACAGGATCCGGAATTGAACCGCTGGTTCGAAGAGCACTGCGCCCAGTACCTGGCGTTCCGGGTCAGGTTCAAACAAGTGCCGGTCCCGGCAGGGTTGAAGGAGCAGATTCTGGCCGAACGGAAGATCCACACGACACCCGCGTGGTTGCGGCCGGCCGTTCTCCTTACGGCGGTGGCAGTGGTGGCGGTGATGGCGGGGCTCTTCATCCTCTGGCAGCGGCCGCGCGAGGATCTGGGATTCTCCAGCTATGTCAGCCGGATGGCGGGTATCGCGCGGCGCGGGTACGCGATGGAGTTGGAGACGAAAGACCCGGCACAGGTTCGCGCCTACCTCACCAGGAGTCAGGCGCCATCGGACTATGTCCTGCCCCACGCGCTCGAGCAATCCACCCTGGCAGGTTGCGCCGTCAAGGACTGGCAAGGCGCGAAGGTTTCGATGATTTGCTTTTATTCCGGCAGACCGCTGCCGCCCGGCGAGACGACCGATCTCTGGTTCTTTGTCATCGACCACTCGTCGGTGCAGGGCGCTCCGGTTTCAAGCTCGCCAGCCGTGACGTCAATGGACGGGGCGACTGCCGCCAGTTGGACGGTCGGCAACAAGACCTACGTGTTGGTTGCCGAGGGTGACGAGCAGTTCCTCCGAAAATACCTGTAGCTGGGTGTCGGGGTTTCCAAACCGGGCCGAAGCCGAGTGCAACGCATGGCGACCCTGCTTCCGCGAGATTGACTTTGCCCTTCCCTGAAAAGTCCAATTCAAGAGTGCGGCCAGCCCCCCTTTGCTGCGGTGGGAGAATTTCCAGCCCCGTCCGGCGCCACTAGGGTGAGGCGTTGCTCGCCCTCTGCTCGACGCTCATCCGGGAGAGTACCCAGTAGAAATCGGCCATGGCAGCATGGTCACTGGTTGAAATCGCTTTGGGTAACCCGGCGGCCCACGGCAACGGTGGCGGCGTCGTAGTTGAGGAAAGCCACCGGTGCGTTTCCGAATGGCCGTCCACAAATGAAAAACAGGCCGCGCCCGCATGGTAGGAAGCCGGCAGATCAATCCATGTGTCGGTGTACGCTTTTTCCACAAAATACCCGTCGTCGATGCTGTCGGGATGTTCGTCCAGAATGACGAATATGTCCGACGGCAGCGGAATCGATGTGAGGCGGAAGAACTGGACGTAGTCGGGAAGATTCACGTTCGCTCCGCTCTGCGAAAAACTTCCGGCATCGCCAATCATCGCGTTCATCGAGTAACTGCGGACACGGCCGCTCCAGCCCACGCTCCGCTGTTCGGCGCTGACCGCGTGGTCGGACGGACAGCGATAGACAGCCGCGGCTTTATCGACGTAAGGTCCCAGCCCGGTTTCAACCATCTTCGCGGCGTTGGTGTTGTCGGAATTCAATTTGCTCCAGTTCAGCACATTATTGACCCAGTTCAGGCTCATCGAAGGAGGGGGCTTCCCCAAACTGGCCGTGGAGGCGCCGGTGGATCCGAGGTTGTACGCGAGGTTCCCGTTGTGTTCATCGGCGTACATGATCCATGCCAGCGTAAGCTGCTTCTCGTTGTTCAGGCAAAACATGGCCTGGGCTCTTGCCTTCGATTTGGAAAGGGTTGGCAACAGGATGCCCGCAAGGATGGCAATCACCGCCATCACCACCAGCAACTCAACCAGAGTGAATCCCTGGCTTCGCCCCGTCTTGCGGGGCTCGGATGGTCTAAAGGCCGATGTGATCATGAGCAACGTCGTGGCCGTATGTGAGTTTGATTGACGACGATGTCAACGGAAAGAAAATTAACATGTACGCGGGACCGTGTCAAAGGTTTACCGCTGATTTTCCCGGCTGATTTACAATCTGTGGAGAAGAATAAAATCACGCACGGGGCTCGATGCAACGTGTTGAAATTCAACAGGTGCCTTTCAGTTTCGAAAGAATAAAGTTGTGAACTGGAAAAGGCGAGAATCGGAATCGGCGTCTGACGCCCAGTGTCGTATGCGGCTTTGGCAGCCAGCAGGATGAGGAAGCAAAACAGAAAGGCCGACCGAACGTCCTCAGGTTTTGGAGAGTCCGCCGTCAACCGCCGTCAATTCATGGCGCCCATTGGGCGCGGTAGAAGCCCTGTGTGTCCGGGACAGGAAACGCGTAGCTGTTCGAGCTGGTCGTCAGCGTGTTCGTCAGCAGTGGCTGCCAGACAAGCAAATTCACGGAGGTCTGGATGATGTAGCTCAGGCCGGCCACCCCGTTGGTCAACCAGAAGTTGAAGGTGTTGCTGGAACTCAAACCGCCCAGCGGTACCAAAACCGGAGGAGGCGGGACCGTTCCCCCCGGCAGAACAAACAGGGTGATGCTCTGAGCGGGAACCGTCGTGCTGAGCGTACTGCCAGAAAGGCTGACATCGCTCAAGCGGCCGATAACGTCGGCGGACGTGAGTTGCCAGACCTGGGCGGTGCCAGTCGCCACAAAATTCGCCAGGTTCACGGTCAGCGTCGCACTCGTGGTTAATTGCTTGTTGACCACCATCACGGTCAACGCGCCGTCCGAAGAACGCACGGCGGCAAAAGAGGAAACCAGATCCACGTTCGTCGAGACGCTGTCGGAAACACTCGTGTCGCCGAAG
>JBEKFT010000263.1:0-3735 GCA_050013175.1 Verrucomicrobiota bacterium | reverse complement strand
CGCCGGATGCGTCAGGTCGGGATAGTACGGGGCCACCTGCGCCGGCATGAGCATGCCTTTGTAAACGACCGTCTTGAACGACAGGCTCGGGAGGTAAAAGTATTCGCCGCCCCTGACCTTGCCCGAATAACGAATGGCATTCTCCGCCCGCTTGCGGATGATGTAGAGTTTTCGTTCGAACGCCAAGTCGTCCGTCAACGCCGCGTTGCGCCCGACAAACACCTGCCGCATGAACGGCTCAGATGCCTTCGCGGTCGCGCCCAGGGAATCGTTGCGGGTGGGAACGGTGCGCCATCCGAGAATCCGCTGGCCTTCCTCGGCGACTATGCCCGCAAAAATTGTCTCGCACTCGGCCCGCTGCGCCGGGTCGTGCGGCAGGTACACCATGCCCACACCAAACTCGGCGGCCGAGGGGAGGGAAACCCCCGCCGACCGGGCCGCTTCCTTGAAGAAGGCGTGGGGAGTCTGCAGGAGAATGCCGGCGCCATCTCCGGTGTTGGCCTCGCACCCGCAGGCGCCGCGATGGTCCAGATTCAAGAGCACCTGAAGCGCCTGCTCGATGATGGTATGGGATTTCCGGCCCTTGATGTTGACGACAAATCCCACGCCGCACGCTTCATGCTCGAATTGCGGATCGTACAAACCCTGCTTCCTCGGCAACCCCGTCAAGGAGTCGCAACCGCCCCTTGCACCTTTTACTGAATCGTTCATTGTCGCTGGCCGGATGGGCTTCTGCGCCATCGTAATTGGTTAAATCTTCATAGTTTTTGCCTAAACTGACCGGCACTGCAATATTTCATTTTTCATCGGCCAGCCCAGTATCCGCCCAAAACCCTGAATTGCAAGGAGGTTGCTCTGGCGACGCGGGAATTCGACCGGAATGTGCGCAGCGTCGCAGCGTTCAAGAGAGCGGATGGAACTGAAACAACTGCGCGCCGTTGGCCGGCAAGTCCAGATAGAGGCCCCGATCCTGCAGTTCTCGGCCAGGGCACGTGCGCGCCTCCGACCCCAACCGATCCTTCAGACTCCAGGTGCGGTCTGCAAGGTCGTCGAGGCGGACCGGCGCGTAGCATTGGCTGGGATGCGGGGCGAGATTGATCACCGCTAGGTCAAACACCGGCGCCGTGTCCCGCCATTGCACGATGACGAAATTTTCCGAGGTGGGATTTCCCGCCCACGCCCCGCGGGGTTTCAGAAGCAACGCCTCCCCGCGTCCCACGGCCGTTTGCCGCACGGCGGCGAGCACCTGCCGGTACATCCGCTCAACTTCGTTCCGCACCGGTTCGGGCGGACAGCGCCGGAGCTGGACCGGCACTTTGACGCGCGCGCCTTCCAGTTGGCCGTCATGCAGGAATCGCATTCCGGGCAAACTCAGAATCGTGAGCGCTGCCGCGCGCTGTTCGGCCGGGGAAAGAATCGAGGCGATGCGCGGTTCGTCGTGGTTTTCGAGAAAATGGACGCCGGCGCCGATCGATTCCGGTCTGGCCTCCAGCAGGTGACGTTGCACACCGGCGGGATCGCGCCGCACCAATGCGTCGTAAAGCTCCTTGTCGTAGGTGTAATCGAAGCCGAGCGATCTCAGTCGATCCTCCAGGCCCCAGTAAACCTCGGCCAGGAAAAGGCAATCCGGATAACGCTTTTTGGCGGATGCGATCGCCTCCTGCCAGAATTCAACGGGAGGTTGTCCGACGTCCGGACCGGCGGCCGGGGCCGCTCCGCGCGATGCAGCGGGTGGAAATGGCGCCCAGGTTTTTGCAAACACCTCGTTCAAGACCAGCATCGCCATGTCGCAGCGCAGGCCGTCGCATCGCCCGGCGACACCCAGCAAATTCTCCCGCATCGCCGCTCGTGTGGCCGGCTGGCGATAATCCAGTTGCGCCGTGTCCGACCAGGGTGGAAAATGCGGATCCTTTCCGTGCGCAAGCCAGCGGACGCCCTCGGGGGTCTGCTGCGCGAACGTCCCCGGCGCTTCCACCGGACTTTGAACGAATAAATCGGGGCGTTCCGCCACCCACCGATGATCCAGACCAGCGTGGTTCGGCACGAAATCGAGGATCAGCTTCATTCCGCGCTCGTGAAGCCGTTGTCGATACGACTGCAGCCCGGTTTCGCCGCCCAGCGCTTCCGGCACGCGGTAATCGGCGATGGCATAGGGCGAACCGGTGATGTCTTCCCTCCGGAGATCCGGCATCGCTTTGCGGAATTCCCCGTGCAAATCTTCCCACGCCAGGGCGCTGTCGCGGCTGCGAGGGCCGGTCGTCCACACGCCCATGAGCCAGATGTGGGTGAACCCGAACTGCCGCCATCGTTCGAATTCGGACTCTGGAACGGAGTCGAGCGTGACGCCCCGGCACTGCTCCGTTGAGAGCCTGTCCAGCCAGCAGCGCGTGTTGATCTCGTAGAGGAGCGGGAAAGGCATGGTGGCGTCCGGTGCGTGATGCGCGTGCCAGGAACCGGCTGCCCCGCGTTTCCCGCGTCCCGCATCCCTCTCAACTGTTCAGGACCTTGAGCGCCTTCCTGGCGTCGCGCACGCGCAAAATCAGCAATCCCTTCCGGGCGTTCGGCGGCGTGGCGCAGTAGGCGTGCTCGATGTTGATTTTTGCGGCGGCCAGTTTGTGCGCGATCCTGGCCAGCGATCCCGGCTTGTTGTTGCCTTCAATCATCAGCACGTCGTCGTCCACCACCAGCGTGCCGCGCGCTTCGAACAGATTGAGCGCCTTCCGGGGGTCGCTCACCACGAGCCGGATCACGCTGTGGTCCACGGTGTCACTCGTGGAGATCGCGTAGATGTTGATGTTGGCCTCGGCGAGGGCGTCGGCCACGGCGGCCAGCATGCCGGGGCAGTTGTCCAGGAATATCGCGAGCTGTTTGATGATGTGCATGGTCGTGTCCGTTCGGCGTTTGAAACCAGGGACAACCTAGCACGGCGGCCCTCGACCGCCAAACTGGAAAACAGACCGGCTGTCACGATGTGCATCGTGCCTCCGTAACCGCCCGTTGTGAAACGGCGGAGGCCCCCGTTGCGGGACGGGTCCGCCAATTCACATTGGCGGCTACAAGGTTTTGCCCGGTGATGAAATGTCTCGGCGGCGAAATCGCCCGGTGATACTGTTGTCTCATGGGCTGGAAAGCAGACACTCGCCGACGCTGCCTGGGCGCTGTTTTCCTCCTGGCCGCCCTGGGAATGCTCCTCGCCGGTGAAACGGTGCTGCGGGATCGGCTGGGCCGCGTCTCGTTTCTCGTCTTCTGGCTGGTTTGCTTCCTGTTCACCTGCCTGGCGTTGCTCGTGGCATTCCTGGACCTCACCGTCATCCGCCGGCGCACCTGCGACCAACAGCGCGCGTTGCTCGACGAGGCGCTCAAGGGAATTGCGCGGCGGCCAGGCGCCAGACCGGAACAGCGCCCGGAGCGGGACGAGCAGTGCGACTGAGGCTCCGGCGCATTCTTCGCCGAAAACGCTTGATCGGGGTTCAGATCCGGTTTTGTTTGGAGCCATGAAATCCGGGGGAAAATACAAATTGGTCCTGGTGACGGCACCCGACTCCAAAACGGCCCGCGCGCTGGCCCGCGCGGCGTTGAAGGCCCGGTTGATCGCCTGCGCCAACCTGGTGCCGCGAATCGAATCCCATTATTGGTGGCGGGGAAGGATCGAGCGCAGCGCCGAAGTTCTGCTCCTGCTGAAAACCACTCCGGAAAGGCTTTTGAAACTCGAAGACCTGATCATCGCCGTGCATC
>JBEKFT010000262.1:0-3737 GCA_050013175.1 Verrucomicrobiota bacterium | reverse complement strand
GAGCCGTGCGGCCAGTCACCGTTTAGTGATTGGGTTGCGCCCTCCTCCGACCGGCGAGGCGCCGGTCGGAACACGCGAGGGCGCGTGTGCTCCCCAATTCCAACTGCATCGTTCCGGCTTAGTGTTGCCAGGAGCGCGCATATTGCACGGGGGCTGGGACGGCAGCGGCATGGCCGAGGGCGCGGGCCGCGCGCATCGGCCAGTAGGGATCGCGCAAAAACTCCCGCGCCAGGAGCACCAGATCGGCACGGCCCTGGCGGATAATTTCATCCGCCTGGGCGGGCATCGTGATCATGCCCACGGCGGCGGTCGCGATCGCAGCTTCTTTGCGGATGCGTTCGGCAAACGGCACCTGGTAACCGGGTCCGGCCGGAATGTTTGCATCCGGCACGGTTCCTCCCGAGCTGCAATCAATCAGATCCACGCCTTCGGCCTTCAATCGGCGCGCCAGTTCGACACTCTGCTCGATGTCCCATCCACCGGGCACCCAATCGGTGCAGGAGATTCTCACCGCGAGCGGCAGTTTGTCCGGCCACGCAGCCCGGACGGCACGCGTGGTTTCCAACAGAAACCGAATGCGATTGTCAAAGCTGCCTCCATACCGGTCGGACCGCTGATTGGCCAGCGGCGAGAGGAACTCATGGCTCAGGTAACCATGCGCGGAATGCAGTTCGAGGCACTCGCAACCGGCCGCCAGCGCGCGTCCGGCGGCGAGGACAAATTCGTTTTGCACCCGCGCAATATCGGCTTCGGTCATCGCCCGCGGCACCTTGGGCAACTCGCCGCCGAACGCCAGCGCACTGGGCCCCATGGTCGGCCAGCCGCCAGCGTCATCAGCCAGGTGCGCCCCGCCTTCCCAGGGCCGGGCCGCCGAAGCCTTCCGGCCCGCGTGCGCGAGTTGGATTCCGGGCACGGCGCCGTGTTGCTTGACGAACCGGTTGATCCGCGCAATCGGTTCGAGGTGTTTGTCCGACCAGATGCCGGCATCGCCGGGTGTGATGCGGCCTTCCGGCGAAACCGCGGTAGCCTCGGCGATGACCAGGCCGGCGCCCCCGACCGCCCGCGAACCCAGGTGCACGAGATGCCAATCGGTCGCAACGCCGTCTTCGGATGAATACTGGCACATCGGCGACACGCCGATGCGGTTGCGCAGCGTGACCGATTTGAGGGTCAGCGGTTGAAAAAGATGCGCCGTATAGTTGTCCATTGTCAGTCCATTACTGTCTCCTATGGTTCCTTCCAGAATCCCGGTGTTGATGCGAGGCGGGAGTCCATTGTTGTTTCCGGTCGGGTTCGCGTCCCCTGGGCGGGCGCGCTGTTCCGTCGCCGCCTTCTCCCACCAGGCGAAAGTCCACCTGCTTCTTGAAGCTGTCCACCTTGGCCACCTGCACCTGCACTTTGTCCCCGAGCCGGATCACGCGGCGGCTGCGCCGGCCGGTCAGTTGATTGCGTTGGGTATCGAACACATAAAAATCGTCTTCCACGCTGGAGAGGTGGACCAGCCCGCTCATCGCGAGACCCGGCACGTCCACGAAGAAGCCGAAGTTGCGCACGTCGATCACCAGCGCCGGATAGGGCGTCGGTTTGGGGGATCGGAGCTGCGCTTTGAGGAAGGCGTACAACTTCACGTCCTTGCCGTCCCGTTCGGCGTCTGCGGAGTTGCGTTCCGTGTCGGAAATGTGCTGGGCCGTCTGTTTGAGGGAATGGACCGCGCCATGACCCGCTTGAAACAGGGCGCGATGCACGACAAGATCGGCGTAGCGGCGGATGGGGGACGTGAAGTGCGTGTATTTGGCCTTGGCCAGCCCGTAATGGCCGAGCGGTTCCATGGCGTAACGGGCGCGCATGAGCGATCTCAGAAAACCGATCTTGAGCGCCGCGCCGATGGCGAGGGTGCCGAGTTTCTGCAGAAGTTTCTGCACCTCCTGCCGTTTCGTCAAATTGCCGCAAGGCACGTGATGGCTGAGGACCTCTTCGCGATAGTCCTGCAGCCGCCGTTCGTCCGGTTCCTCGTGCACCCGGTAAATTGCCTTCACGTTCTGGCCCATCAACCGGGCCGCCACCGCCTCGTTGGCGAGCAACATGAATTCCTCGATCAATTGATGGGAAACGTCGTTGTCCACCCTCTCGATGCCCGAGATGCGGCCGCGTTCGTCGAGGCGGATTTTCATTTCGGGAAAATCCAGGTCGAGCGAACCGGCCTTGAAACGCAGGCGCCGGATCCGCTGCGCCAGCCCATTGGCATCGTGGAGCATCTGCTCGATTCGATCACCCGGCTGCCGCTGTAAAATCGCCAGCACTTCCTTGTAGGTGAACCGGCGCTGCGAATGGATGGCTGCCGGATAACACCTCGTTTTCAGCACCTGGCCGTCGTTCGAAACGAGAAATTCCACGCATTTCGTCAGTCGATCCACATTGGGTTTCAACGAGCACAGTTCATTGCTCAAGGCCTCCGGCAGCATGGGGATCACCCGGTCCACCAGGTAAGTGGAGTTGCCGCGCTTCCGCGCCTCGTCATCGAGGGCGGTGCCGGGCCTCACATAATGGGACACGTCCGCGATGTGGACCCAGAGCTTCCATTGATCGTTTGAAACCCGCTGCAAACAGATCGCGTCGTCGAAATCCTTGGCGTCGTCCGGATCGATAGTGACCACCGGGTGCCGGCGGCAATCCTCACGACCGGCCAGTTCGCGCGGCTGGACGCTCGTCCCGACGGCCCGGGCTTCCTGCAGGACATTCTTCGGAAAATGCAGCGGCAGGTTGTACTGGCGCAGCACCGACAACATGTCCACGCCTTCCTCGTCCGGCGAACCGAGGACCTCGACGATTTCGCCCTCCGGGTTGGTGCGACGCGATTCCCACTCACGCAATTCGACCACGACTTTGTCCCCGATGCGCGCGGGCCGGCCGACGTCGCGGGGCGGCGGCACGTAAATGTCGTGCGGCATGCGCGGATCGTCGGGAATCACGTATTGAAACTCGCGGCCCTGCTGCAACGTGCCGACAAGCTGCGTCCGCTTCCGTTCCAGGATGCGGATCACGACCCCCGTCTCCTGTTCGAGGCGCTCGGGACGCAACCCCTTGGGCTTGACATCGCGCCGCACGAGGACGCGATCCTCGTGGAGGGCGGTGGACGTGGCGTTTTCCGGAATCATGATCTCCTTGAACCCGGGATCGTCGGGCTGCAGGAAACCCTTTCCCTGGCGATTGATCCGAATCCGGCCCGGGATGAGGTCTGCTTCGCGAGATTGGATGTAGCGGTTCGCCTTGGTGCGGGCGATCCGGCCCGACAGTTCGAGTCCGTGCAAGATCCGCTGCAATTCCTGCTGGCGGGTGGGCGGCAGCCGCAGGTGCCGAAGCAGTTCCGGCATCGTCGCCGGCGCATAATCCCGCCGGCCAAGTAATCTTAAAATCTGTTCTTCCATAAATCGAGACGTTCAGGAATTCAACCACAGATGGAGACAGAAGGACACAGATTTAGAGTGGAAAGAAGATTCGCCCGGTGTCGAAAAAGCGGTGTCGCCACTGCGCTCTGCCACCGCAGTCTAAAATGCCCGGGTTATCCAGGGCTCTGCCGGATCAATCCGGCGTTCCCGGGATTGGAACTCAAGGCGCGTGGCTGACCAACACCCGATAGAACCCGCTGGGATTGGTCGTGGGTACGACGACGTTGGTTGTGGTCCCGGTTCCGTTGAAGGACGAGCCGTAATTGGACCAACTGCCGGCCGAGAGGTCCG
>JBEKFT010000261.1:0-3745 GCA_050013175.1 Verrucomicrobiota bacterium | reverse complement strand
GCGCTCCACGACTCCTGAATGGGGTTTGTTTGCCCGATCCTGGCGTCCACAGCCGGACTCTTGCCTCATTCTTGGGTATTGTGCCTGAAATCAGGACACCCCGGGATTCCGCCGAAATGGACAGCGGTTTCAGTGAGCGCCCTGGTATGTTTTTGTCGCTTCTGCCACCCACTCCGATTATCTTGCAATCACCAAAACCGAACCGAATGAGAAGCACCCATTCTCTGGCTGACCCTGTTGCCAAGCACAGGAGGAACCGCGTCCAAAGATGGGTTTGTGTTGCGGCCTTCGCGCTGGCGCTGCTCGCGGTCGCGTGCCTCCGCACGCGTGCGAACGATTTGCTCTCCTGGAATACAAACCGGGCCCGGGTCACCGCCGACATCCAGTCGCTGAACGTTGAGCGCCTTCTCGGGCGTGTGGCCGCGGCAACGGGCTGGCAGGTGTATCTTGAACCCGGAACAACCCGTGATGTCTCCGCGAAATTCAAAGACCTTCCTCCCGGCGATGCGCTGCACCTGCTGCTGGGCGATCTGAATTTCGCCCTTGTTCCCCGGACCAACGCCAGTCCCCGGCTCTACGTGTTTCGCACGACGCTGGGCAAGGCCACGCGGCTCATCCGTCCCGCGGACGCGAAAGGCGGGACCCGGAATGCCAGGGCGATCCCGAACGAACTTGTCGTCCGGCTCAAGCCCGGGGCAAAAATCGAGGACATCGCCCGCTTGCTTGGCGCGAAGGTGATCGGCCGCATCGACGGACTCAACGCGTACCGGCTGCAATTCCAGGATGAAGCCGCGGCGGATGCTGCGCGCGTGCAATTGGCCGGAAACTCCGATGTCACCGGCATCGAGTCCAATTACATCGTCGATGCCCCTCCTTCCGCTGTCCAGGTCGATCCGACCGGCGTCCCACCGGTGCAGTTGAAGCTGGATCCGCCCGGGAGTTCGGGCCGGGTGGTTGTCGGACTGGTTGACACCGCCGTGCAATCACTGGGCAACAACCTCGATTCGTTCCTGCTCAAGTCGATTTCCGTCGCCGGCGACGCGAATCCCGATCCCAATTCTCCGACTCATGGCACGTCGATGTTTGAAAACATGCTGCGTTCCATCGCAGCGGCGACCGGCGGCAATTCATCGGTGCAGGTTCTGAGCGTGGACGTTTACGGACCGAATCCGACGACAAGCACATTTGATGTGGCAGCCGGGATTGTCCAGGCCGTGAACAACGGGGCGAATCCGATCAACCTCAGTCTGGGCAGCACGGCCGACAGCCAGATTCTGCACGATACCATCGATCAGGCCACTCAAGCGGGCATTGTCGTGGTTGCGGCGGCGGGAAACAACGCTTCCGCGGCGCCATTCTACCCGGCGGCCTACCAGCCTGAAGTTCTATCGGTCACTGCGAGCGCCGGGAGCCAACTGGCGCCCTATGCCGACTACGGCTCCTATGTGGACTCGATAGCGCCTGGGACGGCTCTGGTCGTTTTTGGGAATTCCGCCTATTTGGTCAGCGGCACGTCGTCGTCCGCCTCGTTTGTTTCAGGCCTGACAGCCGCCATTGCCAACTCACAACACATGAGTGTGAGCGCTGCCTCCACGACGGTGTTGAACACCCCCGGTTTGCAATTCAAAGCCCCGAAGTAGCGCTTCCACTTGTGGCTTGCACGCGCCGGGCATCCGGCTAACCTGCCAGCGTGTGGTTTACTGACCAGGACCAACATCTTGACCGCCACTGTTTCCTGCTGGCTGTAGCCATTTATGGCGTTAGTTTGTTTTACTCGGTGTTCCTGTGGCGCAAGGGGTTCCGCCAGGATAACCTGGTGAATTATCTTTTGCTGCTCCTGGCTTGCGCCCTCCATACCGCCGCGATGATCCTTCGCGGTTTCCGTCTCGACCAATGTCCGGTCAACAATCTTTATGAAGCCACCATTTTTGTCACCTGGACGATCGTGGTCGTCTATCTCGTCCTGGGCCTCTGGCCGCGACTGCGGTTCCTGGGCGCGTTTGCATCACCCGTGTTGTTTGCCATCGGTGTGTTTGCCTTGATGCCAGCCCTGGATCCGCCGCACGGGCCGAAGCCGGAATTCTCCGGCGCCGGAACCAGCCTGCATGCAACGCTGATTCTGCTGGCTTACGGCGCCTTCGGACTGGCGGCTGTGTCCGGGGTGATGTTTCTGACCCAGGAGCACGACCTGAAATTCCACAAGCTGCGAGCGGTGTTGTCGCTGTTTCCACCCATCCAGCGATTGGAAATGATCACGAGTCGGCTCGTGCTCGCGGGGTTCGTTTTGTTGACAATCGGACTGGCTATCGGCGGACACTTGCCGCGTCCTCCGGGTGTGCATTTTTATGAAGATCCGAAGGTCCTTTGGTCGGCATTTCTCTGGGTGCTTTATCTGGGCTTGCTCGTGTCCCGCTGGCGGTTTGCACAATCCGGACGGCGCTTTGCCGTGGGTGTCATAGGCGCATTTGCCTTTCTCGTTCTAACCTTCTGGGGAACCACCCTGCTTTCACCCCTTCACAACCCATGAACCCGTTTCGTCCGAAATTGGGCATCAGGGACGATGAGCCCTCTCGCGCAAAGGCTCTCCCCGGAGGACCGCTCACAATCGAGCGTGTTCAACCCGCCGTCGCAGGCCGCCTTGGGCTTTGGACTTTGGACTTTGGACACCACTGATCATGCCCATTGTCGTCATCGGCTTGAGCCATCATTCGTCTCCCGTCGCCGTGCGCGAACGGTTTGCTTTTGAGGAGGCGCAGATTCCGGCCGCCATCCGATCGCTGCGGGAGCAAGGCATTGCCGACGAAGCCGTCATTCTTTCCACCTGCAACCGGGTGGAAATCTACGCCGCCACCTCGCTTGAGCCTGCGGCCGCTTTTGCCGAGTTGAAGGGGTTTCTGGCGACCCGCCACGATTGCCGCGATTCGCTCACCGATGAACTGTACACGTTGGGTGAACCGCAAAGCGTGGCGCATTTGTTCCGTGTCGCGTGCGGGCTGGATTCGATGGTGTTGGGGGAAACGGAAATCCTCGGCCAGCTCAAGAAGGCGTACGAGCTGGCGCTCCAGCACGGGCACACCGGCAGACGGTTGAACAAGACGTTTCAGCGCGCATTCAACGTGGCCAAACACATCCGCACGGAAACAAGCATCCAGCGCGGCAGCATCTCCGTCGCGTCGGTGGCCGTCGAACTGGCGGAAAAAATCTTCACCGCGCTGAAGGAACGCCGCGTGATGGTCATCGGCGCGGGCGAGACCGGAGAAAAAACCGCGCGAGCCCTGGTGTCCCGCGGCGCCGGCAGCATTGTTGTGGTGAACCGGTCGCACGACCGCGCCGTGGCGCTGGCCGGCGAACTCGGCGGGCGCGCGGCTCCATTTGAAGACTGGTTGAAGGAGTTCGAACAAATTGACATCGCCATCACCAGCACCTCGGCGACCCAGCCTGTTCTCGACCGCGCCAAACTCGAACCGCTCATGAAGCTGCGGAAGAACCGCCCGCTGCTGCTGATCGACATCGCCGTTCCGCGCGACATCGACCCGGAAGTCAACCTCATGCCCAATATTTATCTCTTTAACATCGATGACCTCCAGGCTGTCGCGGATAACCATCTCCAGCAGCGGAAAGAGGAGGTCGCCCGCTGTGAAGCGATCCTCCAGGAAAAGGTCAGGGGTTTGCTCGTGGCTTCCGGCGGACGGGATCCAGGCGCGGGCGTGCGGCCGGCATTTGGGGCGTAGATGAACATTTTCGT
>JBEKFT010000260.1:0-3769 GCA_050013175.1 Verrucomicrobiota bacterium | reverse complement strand
CCGGGCGACGCCCTTTTCCTGAAGGACGGGCAGGTTTACCTCAACGGCCGCAGACTGAGTGAACCCTATCTCTACCCGCACACGCCGACCTATACCTACTCCAAGGCGACGGAGGAACTCATTCTGTGCGGGCGGGACCAGTACTTCGTGATGGGCGACAATCGCACCGACAGTTTCGACAGCCGGATGTACGGTCCGGTCCCCCGTCGCGACATTCTCGGCGCTCTCGTTCGCTGAACCGGCCCCGCCCGTGGTCGAGCCGCCCTCGCCGGGAGGCCCCGTCGCAAGTCCACAATTTACCATTGCCCCCCCGGCGGGTTGTGTGTAGAGTTTTCCTGTGCAACCCTAGCGGTCGCATTCATTGCCGGCCAGGCTGGCAGGGGTAGCCTTCGGAGTTCGACGGGTGGATGAGCTGATAATGAACTATGCGGATTCTGCTTCAGCAAAAGGAAACGGGATTGTATTTCAAAGATATCGGCGCATGGACCCGGGAGTCTGGCGAGGCTATGGACTTCCTGAGTTCCAGTTCGGCCATCGACTTCTGCGTCTTGAACAAGATTTCGGCCGTTCAGATAGTCCTCAAGTTTGTAGAACAGAAGTACGATATCGTGCTCCCGTTACTGACGGAGAAGGCGCCTCGCCGCGACGACCCCCGCGCCCCCGCTTGAGCCCGTGCTCTCCGGCATCTCACGGCTTGCGCAATGCGCGCCGATTCCTATGCTGTCAACCATGACAGCCAAATCATTTGACGCCACGAACCATGCCCGTATCGCGGAGTTGGGCCAAGGTGTGCTTGGCGGCGAGCCGATCAGCTGGGAAGAGGGCCGGTGGCTCTTCAACCTCCGCGACACGGCCGATGTTTTCGACCTGCTCTCCTGGGCCAACCGGATCCGCGAACACTTCAAGGGAAATAAAATCCACCTGTGTTCGATCGTCAATGTGAAGGCGGGCGGCTGCTCCGAGAATTGCCGCTTTTGCGCGCAGTCCGCTCTCTACCAAACCGACTCTCCCCGGTACGGCCTGATCGAACCCGGCGCGGTTCTCGCCGCGGCCGGCGAGGCGAAGGCAAACGGCGTCACCGGCCTGGGCCTGGTGGCCGCCTGGCGCGGATTGGAAGAGGGCCCGGTGCTCGACGAGATCTGCGAGCGCTTTGAAGAACTGAAACGGAGCGGCAAGGCGCGTCCGGATGCGTCGCTGGGGATTATCAAGGATCAGAAAGTGGCCGACCGGTTGAAACAGGCCGGCGTCGAGTGCTACAACCACAACTTGGAAAGCTCCCGGCGCTTTTACCCGCAGGTCTGCTCCAGCCACACCTACGAGGACCGGATGCAAACCATCGGACACTTGAAACACGCCGGGATCAAAATCTGCTCCGGCGGCATCATCGGGATGGGGGAGACGCGCGAGGACCGCTGCGATCTGGCGTTCTCGCTCAGGCAGCTCGGGGCCAATGTCGTGCCGATCAACATCCTGAATCCGGTTCCTGGCACCCCCTTCGCGAACGTGGAGCCGTTGCCGCCCCTGGAAATCCTCCAGACCATCGCGTGCTTCCGGTTCATCCTGCCGAGGCAGGAGATCATGATTGCCGGGGGCCGCACGGTGAACCTGCGCGATATGCAAAGCATGATTTTCCTGGCGGGCGCGAGCGCGCTCATGGTCGGCAACTACCTCACCACCCTCAACCAGCCCGTCGAAAAAGACCTGCAAATGCTCAAAGACCTCGGCCTCGATCCGAACTGGGACAAACACGGCTTCAGCGATCAGGAGGAGCCCTGCGCCGGGTCCCGCGCCGCTGCCGTTCTGGCGGCGGACGCATCCTGATTCTGCCTGGCCGGGATGGCTCCTCCCTTCACCGGGGTGGCGACAGCTTGTCGCCAGGCGAACGCTGTGATAAATGCGTGGCGACGGGCCGTCGCCACCCCGAAAGGAACGGGAATCTCGCTCCGCCGAATGCACCACTACTGATTCATCGCGGGATTTGCGATTTGCAATCCAGAGGTTACGATAGGCGAAGCATTTGCTCTGATGACACAAACGTTGAATCGTTCATCGGAACCACCATGCAGCGACTCGGGAAAAACAACGGCGGTTATTTCGGGGAGACCATCGATATCCACGCCGTGCTGGGGGATATCGAATGCGCCGCCCGCCAGTTCGGTTGGACTCCGGAAACGTTCCTCCATACCGACGGTCTTGAACTTTTCGCCCTGAGTCGCCCGGCCTCGCCCAATGCGCAGGATGCGTTGCGCGTTTACATCAGCACCGGCATTCACGGGGACGAGCCGGCGGGGCCTCTGGCCGCTCGCCGGCTTCTCCAGGAGAACCGATGGCCGGTTCCTCTCGATCTGACGCTTTGCCCCTGCCTGAATCCCTCGGGTTTCGTGCTCAACCGGCGGGAAAACCGGCGGGGAATAGATCTCAACCGCCAGTACCGCCGGCCGGAGACGGAGGAAGTCGTCGCTCATGTTGCCTGGCTCGAACGGCAAGCCCCGTTCGACCTGTGCCTTTGCCTTCACGAAGACTGGGAATCCCTCGGCTTTTATGTGTATGAACTCAGGGCCGCCGGCCTTCCTCCCGCCGCCGACGCCATCGTCCGGAGTGTTGCGGAAGTCTGTTCGATTGATCGTTCGGAAATGATCGAAGGCCGCCCCGCCCACAACGGGATCATCCGGCCGGACGTCGATCCGCGGACGCGGCCGGACTGGCCGGAAGCCTTCTTTTTGCTGACGCACAAGACGCGGATTTCCTGCACGCTGGAGGCCCCCTCGGATTTTGCGCTGTCGGTTCGGGTGGCTGCGCTGGTGGCGGGCGTCAACGCGGCTTTGGAGCTGGTGGCGGCCAACCCGCGGGAGTTCAACAACGCACGCCAGACGCAGTGAGCCGTGGCGGTCTGGTAAAGACTGAAAAAACATCCAACATCCAACATCGAACAACCAACATCCAAAGCCGGAGCCAAGCTGTCAGTCTCATTGGATGTTCAATCCTCCCTCCAAACGGCAACAAGTTCCATGAGGGTTCTAGGTCGCGACGCTTCTCCTCTGGTCCATCCAGATCCGCCCGAGCTCGTTCAGGGTCTTGCTCTTCAACACCCGCTCGGCCATTGGGAACACGATCCGCTCTTCCTTGTCGAAATGCTGGCGGCAGTCCGCAATCACCGCCAGCAGAAGTTCGCGCGCCTTTTCCGTCCGCTGCGCCTTCCCCACCTGGCCCAGCTTGCGGTCGATTTCGTCGTGCTCCTCATGGAACGTCTCGCGCTGCCCGATCTGCTCGAAGCAATGCTCCAGAGGCCCGATAAACATTTTGTCCTCCGTGCGCGAGTGCGCCCGCAACACGGATTCCAGCAGCGCGGCGGTTGTCTTGATTTCCGCCAGCGTCTTCAGTCCGGGCCCCGCGTGTTCGACGTGATCGAACAAGTTGTGAAAGACCAGATGTTCCGCGAGCAACGCCTCAGTGATTTTCATAAAAACAGACTTTTAGGCTGAGGATGGAATACGCCAAAACCACTCTTTCGGCCAACCATTTATTGGCTTCCGCTGCTCATGGATGGAAGGTGCTCGAAGGACGCCATTGTTAAGAGAGCGGATCCGCGCTCAAATCCTGCAAAGACGCCGATTTTTGGGTGGTGGAGGTGGCGGGTTCCCGGGGCGAGTTCATGAGGTGTGGGGACAGCCTCGTCCCCAGTGAGATTGCTGGAACTCCAGAGAACCGGGGACGAGGCCCCACCTCGATATCGCCATCTTCATGAATCCGCCCCGGCGGGTAACGAGCC
>JBEKFT010000259.1:0-3770 GCA_050013175.1 Verrucomicrobiota bacterium | reverse complement strand
TGAGGGTGGGAGCCGACACTTCCGTCCACCAGGGGCATTTGAAGAGGTTGATCCATTCCAATGCGCCCATGGTAAAAATGGACGCGCACGGTGATCCGCGGGTGATTCCTCTGGGATCCTTGCTTCGCGTCTCGGGATTGGACGAACTGCCCCAGGTGATCAATGTGCTTAGGGGAGAGATGAGCCTTGTCGGGCCGCGGCCGTGTTTGCCTTACGAGTTCGAAGCCTATCTTCCGTGGCAGCGGGAACGATTCAACACCCTGCCCGGTCTGACGGGGCTCTGGCAGGTCAGTGGAAAGAACAGGACCACTTTCGTCGAGATGATCCGGTTGGACATCGATTACGTGAGGAACAGGACGTTGCGACTGGATATCGAGATCATTTTCAGAACCATCCCTGCGTTGTTCGTGCAAATGAACGACGCCAGAAAAAGAAGGAAGTCATTCGCGTCAACGCCGCAGACACTGGCGGTCGTCCCGGCGCAGTCTTCCAAACAGGATCCCGAGGCGAAACCCGGTTTGATCGCGGCCATCGATGCGCGGCGGGATGTTTGAGCGCAGGAGGAACGTCATAAGACAAGAAGTCATGCAGCGGGCTGGACAGGCATACCATTTGCTGCTTTCATTGAAAGAGTAGGATCAGATCATGGCCGACAGAGAACATAACGACCAGCCGGAAGGGCTGAAACTGGGCGACATTTATTTCGTTCTTTTCCGCCAGAAGTGGCTGATCCTTTTCTTTTGCGTGGTGGGCGTGGGCGCGGGCCTGTGGATGATGGCGGCCAATCCGCCGACCTACCAATCCCAAGCCGAGCTCTTTATCCGCTACGTGGTGCAAGGCAGGTCCCTGAACCCGCCCGGGAACGAACAGAACACGAGGCCGTTGAGCGACCAGGAACAGAGCATCATCAACACGGAAGTCCAGATTCTGAAGAGCTTCGATCTGGCGCATCAGGTGGCTGAAGCGGTGGGAGCGGAAAGGATCCTGGCTGCGGTGGATGGGGGAGGCACCAACCTGGACCGGGCTGCCCATGTGGTGATGAAAAACCTCACCATTGACGCGACCAAAGGCAGCGTGATCCCGCTGACCTTCGAGCATCCTGACAAGGAGATCGCCCAAGAAGTGCTGAACAAGGTCATTCATATCTATTACACAAAGCACGCGGAAGCCCATCAGTCCGTGGGGCTCTTTGGAGATTTTCTGCAGGAAGAAACCAAGCGCCTGCAGGATCAACTGGCCGACACGGAACGACAGTTGAGAGGTGCAAAACGCCAGGCCGGCATTGATTCGCCCGGCCTGACCTCCCTCAATGACGCCAAGACGGCCTATGGTGATCAGCTTTCGAAGATTCGGATGGACCTCTTTAATGCCGAAGCCGAATTGGCGGGGCATCAGGCCGTTCTGGATCAAGCAACCAATGCTCAGGATGTCGTTGCAACAGCGACGAACAACGCCCCGCAATTGGCGCCGGAGATCGTTCGCGCGTATAGAAGCGTTTGCGTCCGGCTCGACGGGTTCACAAAGAGAGAGCAGGAACTTCAATTCTCCTTCAAAGACGGCAGCGATCTGGTGAAGGAGGTTCAGCAATTGATTGTCGAAAACGAAGAGCTCAAGAAGAAGATGGAGCGGGATTACCCTCAGTTGACAACACTGGGAATTGTCCTGTCCGGGTCGCCGGATCAGTCGGCGGTCAATCTCGCGGGCCTGGCTGCCGAAGCGGCACAGGCAAGGTCTCTGAAAACAAAGATCGATGTTCTGAAATCCCAATTCCATGAGGTGCAGGCCGAGGCGGGGAAGCTCGACGAGATGGAAGCGACCATCGTTGACCTGCAACGAAAGAAGGACATCGAGGACGCCGATCTCAGGTACTTTTCGTCAAACCTGGAACAGGCGAACATCGATGAGGCGTTGGGGACCGGAAAGGCTCCGAACATCGGCGTCATCGACCCGCCCACCCCGCCGGTGAGGGCGCGCTCGAAAGCTTTCATGAAGAAATTTGGGATGATCACCGCGGGTCCAATCGCGGCGGGATTCGCGCTGGCGTTCCTGATTGAGTTGTTCCTGGATACATCCGTGAAGCGACCTTCGGAGGTAAAGAAGAAACTGCGGATGCGGCTGTTCATTTCCATTCCGGAGATGAAGAAGAATGGACGCCAGCCGGCCGCCAGGGTGAGCGGGAAGGATGCATTGCTTCTGAAGGAGCCCAGGCGCGGCGGTGGGGAATCCCCAACTGAAAACGGCCGGCTGGAGGTTGCCGTTTGGGAAGCGACCGACCCGTTGCGTCGTTTTTATGAGGGGTTGCGAGACCGGTTGATTGTTCACTTTGAGGTTAGCAAACTTGTGCACAAACCGAAGCTGGTGGCCGTGACCAGCTGCGGCCAGGGGGCAGGTGTCACAAGGGTGGCTGCGGGTCTGGCCGCATCGCTTTCGGAGACGGGAGACGGGAAGGTGCTGTTCGTAGATATGAATACGGAGCAGCCGGGAGCCTCGCAACTGTTCTACAAGGGAAGACCGGGTTGCGGTTTGGAAGACGCCCTGGAAGCGGAGACGAAGGAGAGCGCGCTGGTCCAGGAAAATCTTTATGTCGCCTCCCAATCCGGGCCCGACAACAATCTTCCGCGCGTTTTGCCCAAGCGGTTCGCGCAATTGCTGCCCAAATTCAGGGCCAGCGATTACGATTACATCATTTTCGACATGCCCCCGGTGAGTCAGACCACCGTGACGCCCCGTTTGGCGGGACTGATGGACATGGTGTTGCTTGTGGTCGAATCGGAGAAGACCAAGGTGGAGGTCGTCCAACATGCGAGCTCGCTGCTTGCGGAATCGCAAGCAAACGTGGGTGTGGTGCTCAACAAGACCAAGACGTACGTTCCTGCCATGTTGCATCAGGAACTTTTGGGCGAAGCCTGACACGGGGACGGGGAAACAGCATGGGCCAACCTCAGATCCGAGCTTCCGGGATTGTGGATGTCACGTTTGGCGAACGCGTCAGCGTCGTTCAACCGGTGAACCTTTATGGCTGCACGATCGGGGACGACTGCTTCATCGGGCCCTTTGTCGAAATCCAGCGAGGCGTGGTGATCGGCAAGCGATGCCGGATTCAGTCCCATGCATTCCTGTGCGAGCTGGTTGCGATAGGCGACGACTGTTTTATCTCGCACGGCGCGATGTTCATCAACGATTTGTTTGCGACCGGCGGTCCTGCGAAAGGGCGCCCCGACCTCTGGCGATCCACCCGCATTGGCAATCGCGTCAGCGTCGGAACCAACGCGACGATTCTGCCGGTGGTGATTTGCGATCATGTGGTAATCGGCGCCGGTGCGGTCGTGACGAAGGACATCAAGGAATCCGGGATCTACGCCGGCAATCCGGCACGGCTGATGCGCCGCATCAACGCGTGAGTCTGGCTGCAGTTGCATTCTCTGAACATCTTGTATCTGCGTTGACAGAGGATATTTCCGAGACGGTTCACGCAATGACTGGGGCAGGCGGCTAACTGCATTGTTTTCATCATGGTTGAGAATCCAAACATTTGCTCCCCGAGCTCAGCGCCCGCCTCTTTCTTGTCGGGGGGTTCAGCGCCGGCCACTCCTTCCGTGAAGATCTGGATCGACCTCGACAATACCCCTCACGTGCCGTTTTTCATCCCGATAAAGCGCGAACTGGAGCGCAGAGGTCATCGGGTGGTCCTGACCGCGCGAGACGCGTTCCAGGTTTGCGAACTCGCCGACCAGAAGGGAGTCCAGTACAGGAAGGTCGGCCGCCATTTC
>JBEKFT010000258.1:0-3777 GCA_050013175.1 Verrucomicrobiota bacterium | reverse complement strand
CGCGTATTTCATCATCCAACAGTTCGGTTTTGCCCTCGGCGAAGCGGGTCGCGTGCCCGCCTGGCTGGGGGCGTGGCTGCCGAATTTGACATTCGGAATTGCCGGTGTTGCGATGATGTTCAAGATCCGGTGAATCGTGTGGGCCGCCGGGTGTCCGGTCGGGAGAAAGCGCGATTTGGCCTGACACGAGACACCCGACAGCGGACACTTTTGCCATTGTGAGCGATACGATGACAGAGATGAAGGCGCGTTACGACCGCCTGAACCTGTTGTACCACGTGAGCAATGTCATCCATTCCACGCTGGAACCGCAGGAAGCGCTGCAATTGATAACACATGAGGCCGTGCACCTGGTGCGCGCTTCCAGCGGCTCGGTCGTCCTGATCAACCCCACGACAGGCTTTCTGGAGATCCAGGCATCGGAAGGCCTGCCGCCCAACGCGGCGGAATTGAAGCTTCGCGTCGGCGAGGGCGTCACCGGCCGGGTTGCGCGAACCGGCAAACCGGCCCGGGTGGCGGACGTCAGGCAGGACCCTCGCTACATCATGCTTCGCCGGAATGTTCGATCCGAACTCGCCGTGCCCCTGATGGTTAAGGACGAGGTGCGCGGTGTGTTGAATGTGGACTCGGACCGGCAGGATGCATTCAGCACCTACGATCAGGAGCTGCTCGAGGCCCTGGCGGTGCAGGCGGCGCGCGTCATTCAAAACACCTGGCTCTACGAACAACTGCGGCTGAAAGCGCGGTTGTTCGAGTCGCTGGCGAACGTGAGTCGAACGATCAATTCGACACTCGGCCTGGATGACGCCTTGAAAGTAGTGACCCGGGAAGCCTGCGTGCTGATGCGCGCCAAAATGTGCTCCCTGATGATGCTGGATGAGAGCCGGGAATGGCTGGATTTGCGGGCCAATTACTGCGCCGGGGAGGCGTACGTCAGAAAACCGCGCCTGAGCATCTCGGAGAGCCTGTTGGGCGTGGTCGTGAGACGCAAGAAGCCGTTACAGGTGGAAAACGTGCAGGTCTCGAGCCGGTACCAAAGCGTGGAAGTGGCGCGGCTCGAAGGCCTGGTGTCGCTCGTGAGCGTGCCCCTGCTGTTTGCAGGCCAGGCCATCGGCACGCTCAGCGTTTATACCGGCCAGCCCTACAATTTTTCAAACGAGGAGATCCGCATCCTCTCCGCCCTGGCGGAGCTGTCCGGCATCGCCATCGAGAAGGCCCGGCTCTACGAACAGATCGTGGATGTGGAAGAGCAACTGCGCCAGAACGAAAAGCTCTCCGCCCTCGGTCTCCTCGCCGCGGAAGTGGCCCACGAAATCAGGAATCCGCTCACGGTGATGAAGATGCTTTACCACTCGCTCAACCTGGAATTCCCGGCCGGCGATCCCCGCACGAAGGACGCGCGAATCATCAGTGAAAAAATCGAGCACTTGAACAAGATCGTTGAACAGATCCTCGCGTTCGCACGCACCAGCGAACCGAACTTCGCGCCCGTCAATCTGAATCAATTGATTAATGAACTGGGCCTGCTGGTCCGGCACAAACTGAAAAACCAGGGCGTCGAGTGGACCCTCCGCCTGCACTCGAACCTGCCTCCGATCCTGGGCGATGCGATGCAATTGGAGCAGGCGTTCCTGAACCTGATCCTGAATGCCGCGGAAGCCATGCCCCGGGGCGGCACGCTGACGATCACGTCCCGGCCCATGCACTTGCGCCGCGGTTCCGGCCTTCCCGCCCACGTGCTCGTCGAATTCAAAGACACCGGTGAAGGCATGAGCCAGGAGCAGCAGCGCCGCGCTTTCACTTCGCTGCTCAGCACCTCCAAACGCACCGGCACCGGCCTGGGGCTGGCCATCGTGCGTCGCATTGTGGAAGCCCACCAGGGCAAACTCTCGCTCCGCTCCCAGCCCGCCCAGGGCACGGTCATACGCCTCGTTTTGCCTTGCCAGCCCGACGTTGACTAGGTTGATTCGCAAAAGCGGCTTCCTTTAACTCCCGCCTTTCCATCCGGTCCGGTTCGTGATTTCATCCGCGAGCATTTCTGTGCTAAGCTGGATGTCATTGCATGAACCTTTCAAAGCGACAACTCTGGGAACGTTTTCAAAAGTTTTACACCGAATATCCTGCCCTCGGCCTGGCGCTCGATGTCAGCCGCATGAAATTCCAGGACGATTTCTTTCCATCCATGGAATCGCGGATGCAAAAGGCCTTCGGCGACATGGCGAAACTCGAACAAGGCGCCATCGCCAACCCGGATGAGAATCGGATGGTCGGCCACTACTGGCTACGAAACCCCGCACTGGCTCCGGCACCCGACATACGACGGGAAATCCAGGAAACGGTCGCGGCGATCAAGACCTTCGCCGGTCAAGTCCACAACGGCACGATCCATGGGGCCAGCGGACCGTTTAAGAACCTCCTTCTGATTGGAATTGGCGGTTCTGCTCTGGGACCCCAATTCGTATCCCATGCTCTTGGCCAGCCCGGGAAGGACAAGCTTCGCTTCTTTGCATTCGATAACACAGACCCCGACGGCATGGATCGCGTGCTCGCTGACATCGGCGCCGGCCTCAAGGACACGCTTTGCCTAGTCGTTTCAAAATCCGGAGGCACGAAGGAAACGCGGAATGGCATGCTTGAAGCCAAAGCCGCTTACGAACGCGCCGACCTTGACTTCGGACGTCATGCCGTTGCCATAACACAAGCTGGAAGTGAGTTGGACAAGTACGCAACGAAGGAGAACTGGATCCGGCGCTTTCCGATGTGGGATTGGGTGGGTGGCAGGACGAGCGAACTCTCGGCCGTTGGGCTACTGCCCGCTGCGCTACAAGGTGTTGAGATCGATTCCCTGTTGGCTGGGGCCCGTGCCTGCGACGACGTTACAAGATCGAATAACGTTAACGCCAATCCAGCAGCCCAACTTGCTCTGGCTTGGTTTTTTGCCGGTAACGGTAAAGGAACAAAGAATATGGTTGTTATCCCATTTAAGGATAGGTTGGAGCTGTTTTCAAAGTACCTCCAACAACTGTTGATGGAATCTCTCGGGAAAGAAAAGGATTTGGATGGCAAGATCGTTCGACAAGGAATTTCTGTCTTCGGAAATAAAGGATCTACTGATCAACACTCTTATATTCAACAGCTTAGAGATGGATTGGATAATTATTTCCTGATCTTCATAGAAGTCTTGCAGGATCGCCAGGCTCCCTCGATGGAGGTGGAGCCATATACAACTTCCGGGGATTATCTGATTGGATTTCTGCTGGGTACCCGCCAGGCGCTGTTCGAAAAGGACCGCGAATCGCTGACGCTCACGGTGAGGAATGTCACACCGTTTTCTGTGGGGGTCCTTATAGCACTCTTCGAGAGAGCGGTGGGGTTTTATGCTTCGCTGGTCAAAATAAACGCCTATAATCAGCCTGGAGTTGAGGCCGGCAAGAAGGCGGCCTCAGCCGTGATTCATTTGGAGCTCGAGATCCTTCAGTTCTTGTCCAAAAACAACGTCGCCGCTCTTACTGTGGAACAGATATCGGAGGGCATCCACAAGCCGGACGAAATCGAAACCCTCTTCAAGATCTGCGAGCACCTGTCTGCAAATCCATCTCGTGGGATTCAGAAAAAGGCGGGCAAGAATCCGTTCGACGCTACCTATCAGCAGTCTTGAATGTTCGTATATCCTAAGAAGTACGATGTGATCGTGGTGGGAGCGGGTCATGCCGGCGTTGAAGCGGCATTGGCCTCAGCTAGAATGGGTTGTCAAACGCTGCTCCTGACCATAAACGT
>JBEKFT010000257.1:0-3808 GCA_050013175.1 Verrucomicrobiota bacterium | reverse complement strand
ACCGGTGGATTCCGGGGATTCGAGATTGTGAGATAACTTTAATGAAGTTTGCGATTATAGCCGACATTCACGCCAACCTGGAGGCGTTTCAAGTCGTTTTGGAAGACATCAAGCTCCAGAAATGCACCCACACCGCGTGCCTGGGCGATGTCGTCGGCTACAACGCGAACCCGAAGGAATGCCTGGATATCGTCCGGAACCTTGGAATCCCGTGCGTCAAGGGCAACCACGATGAATACTGCTCCGGAAACACTCCGCTCGACGGATTCAACCCGGCGGCGGCGGAAGCGGTCAACTGGACGCGGCAGCAACTCAACGAGGAGGACCGCCAATGGCTGCGCGAGCTGAAGTACCTTCGCATGGTCACCAGCTTTTCGATCGTGCACGCCACGCTGGATGGTCCCCAACGCTGGGGGTATGTGTTCGACAAACTGGCCGCTGCGGCCAGTTTCACCTACCAGAACACGGCCGTCTGCTTTTTCGGACACACCCACGTGCCGGTCGCGTTCGTGCGCGACAGTGTGGTGCGCGGCGGCACCTATTCCAAATTCAAGGTCGAGCCGGGCAAAAAGTATTTCATCAACGTCGGAGCCATCGGGCAGCCGCGCGACAACAATCCGAAGGCCGCTTATGTGGTGTATGACATGGAGGAAGGCACCATCGAATTGCGGCGTTTGGAGTACGACATCGCAGGGGCACAGAAGAAGATTCGCAGTGCCGGCTTGCCGGAGCGGCTGGCGGAGCGGCTGGCTTACGGAAGGTAGAATGCAGAATGAAGAATGCAGGATGAAGAATGTTCCCGCCTGAAGGCCTCTGGGCCTCGGCGCGATTCCCTCTTTTCATTCTGCATTCTGCATCCTTCCTTCTGCATTTTGAAAATCCTTATTCTCAAACCCAGTTCCCTCGGCGACGTGGTGCAGGCCGTGCCGGTGCTGCGGCTGTTGAAACTGCACTGGCCGGATAGCGAGATCTATTGGTGGATTAATTCCAGGCTGGCGCCTCTGCTGGAGGGCGATCCCGATCTGACGGACGTCGTTCGCTTCAACCGGCGGGGCTGGGCGGCGCCCGGGCACTGGGGCGAACTGTGGCGGAGCCTCCGCTGGAGCCGCAACCAGTCTTTCGACCTGGTCATTGACCTCCAATCTCTCTCGCGCAGCGGGGCGTTCGCCTGGCTGGCCGACGGAAAACTGTTGATCGGGCTCGATGATTCCCGGGAGGGCGCCAGGGGATTCTACGATCTCGTCGTGCCCCGCCGCTCGTTTTACACGCACGCCGTGGACTGGTATCTCGGCGTGCTCACGGCGTTGAGCGTGCCGGTCCATTGGAACTTTGCATGGCTGCCGGAACGGCCCGCCGTTGCCGCCGAAGTCCGGCGCAAATGGCGGACGGATTCCGCGCGCTGGATTGCGCTGCAGCCCGGCGCCCGCTGGATGAACAAGCGCTGGCCCGCCGAGAACTACGCCGGGCTGGTGCGCCACCTCGGCCGGGCCTGTCCGGACTTTAAATTCGCCATTCTGGGCGGCGAAACGGATCGCGACCTGGGAGCCGTCATCGCGCGGGCCGACCCGCAGCGTTGCCTCGATTTGACGGGCCGGATCTCCCTGCCCGAAATGGTGGAGTGGATTCGCGTGAGCGAGTTGATGATTTCCAACGACACCGGGCCGATGCACGTCGCCGCCGCCCTGGACAGACCGGTCGTGGCAATTTTCGGGCCCACCGAACCGCGGCGCACGGGACCTTACCGACGGCTCCGCGGCGCCGTTCAGGCAAGCCTGCCCTGTGTTCCCTGCATGAAGCCGCGGTGCTCCTACTTCAAACCGCTCGAATGCCTGCATGTCATTTCGCCCGACACCATCCTCGCGCGCGCCCGGGAAGCATTGGGAATGGCCGCCGCATAATTGCCGCTTGCGACTTCGTCGAAGCTTCATAGAGTGGTCGAATGAAAAAGTCAGGTCTGTTGCTTGGCGTCCTGCTTGCCTCTGTTGTCCACCTGTCGGCGCAGGTGACAGTCGAGGTCACTCTGGACCAGAACCAATACCTTCCCGGTGAGGACTTGCCGGCCATCGTGCGCATCACCAATCGCTCGGGGCAAACCCTGCGTCTGGGCAGCGACCCGGACTGGCTCACCTTTTCCATGGAATCCGGCGACAGTTATGCCGTCCTCAAGACCGGAGAGGTTCCGGTGCTCGGCCCATTCACTCTGGAGTCCTCGAAGCGCGCCATCAAGCTGGTGAACCTGGCGCCGTATTTCAACCTCGTGGAACCGGGCCATTATTCGCTGACCGCCACCGTCACCGTGAAGGAGTGGAACCAGCAGATCACCAGTGATCACAGGTCTTTCGACGTCATCGAAGGAGCCACGCTCTGGGAACAGCAGATCGGGGTGCCGCCACCGCCGGGAGCGACCAATCCGGCGCCCGAAGTCCGGAAGTACACGCTGCAGGAGGCCAATTACCTCCGCAAGAACCTGGTCCTCTATCTCCGGCTGACCGATGACTCGGGCCGGCTCAACAAAGTGCTGTCCCTCGGACCGATGCTTTCGTTCGGCCAGCCCGAACCGCAGGTGGACCGCTCGAACAATCTCCACGTGCTCTACCAGAATGGGCCGCATTCGTTCAGTTACACAGTCGTTGATCCGAACGGGCATGTGATCCGGCGAGAGACCTATGATTTCACCACGCGACCGCGCCTGCAGGCGGACCGCGACGGAAACCTCACGGTGGTGGGAGGCAAGCGCCACCCTAACGCTCTCGATCTGTCTCCGCCGACAACGGCGGAGACCAACGCCCCGGCGTCCACGCCTTGAATTTGTGCCGCGACTCCGGTCGGGCGAATAGCGCCCGGATCCTTCATGCAAGGACACGGCGAATGTGGAAGAATCTTCGGGGAAGCCGCCCCTGTGGAAGCCCGATAACCGCGGCCGGTCGTCCGTGAGGGAACATCAGGCAGCCACCGCCGGGCCGGAAACCTGAAGTTGGAGAATCTTATCGACCGCGGCGGAGAAGTTGGACAAAAGGAAATCGTGGTGGACCGGGCCGGCCCAGGGTGATCTGAGAATCAGCGAAGTGCACCCCGCCGCCCGCGCCGCTTCGGCATCCTGCCATTTGTCGCTGATCACAAACGAGCGTTCCAGGTCCAACTGCCACTTGAATTTGCCCTCGATGAGCAGGCCCGGCTTCGGCTTGCGGCAGGGACAGTGGTCCGCTTCGGCGTGGGGGCAGATCATGATATCGTTCAATGGCATCGCGCGCCGCAACGCTTCGTGCATGCGATCCAGTTCCCGCCGGGACAAATGGCCGTGCGACAACCCCGGCTGATTGCTCGTGGCGATCACGACCAGGCCGGCCGCCCTGAGTTTTTTTACCAGTGACACCGCCTCGGGGTTGACTTCAAATTCAATCGCAGTCAATGGAGTGACCTGATGCTGTCCCTCCACGCGCACCTTGTTCAGCACGCCATCACGCTCAATGAATACACCGACCTTCATGAACCCGAGCAGAGCATAAACCTCGCCTGCTGGCCGGCACCGCTCGAAAGAGATATTTTCTCGGAATCGCTGTCCAAAAATACTTCGGATTCGTCTCAAAAGTGAGAGAGAGGGAGTCCTGGAAATGTTCCCAACCCGCGATTGGTCCCGATCTTTGTCCCGGTTTCAGCCAAGTCCCGTCCCGATCGGAATTGATTACTTCAAGAGATCCTCGAGCGACTGGACCTGGACCTGCATTCCATGAACGACGGGTTGGGCGCGGACCGCGAGATTGTCTTCGGTCTGGCCCGGAAACGATTTCAAGGTGACGCACACCGCGGC
>JBEKFT010000256.1:0-3808 GCA_050013175.1 Verrucomicrobiota bacterium | reverse complement strand
CCGCAGGTCAACGCGGCGACGAGGGTCACAAGGTACTGCCCGGCCGCGGCGGAAATCGCCGCGAAATAAAAGGCTGCGATCGCTCCCAGGCCTCCGCAAAGGCCGTTCATGTTGTCCACGAAATTGAAGGCATTGATGACCGTCACGATCCAAAGGATGGTCACGGTGTAACTGAAAACCAGGTTGGGCACAAACAGCGTGATCCGCGCGCCCGCCACGGCAACGAGGGCAGCCACCAACAGTTGGCCGGCGAATTTCGTCGCGGGCTTCAATTCGTTCCTGTCATCCAGCAACCCCAGCATCAGCAGGGCGAAGGCGCCGATGAGAACGGCCGAGAGTTCGACGCCTCGCCTTTCGAGCCCGTGAGCGAGGAGCGGAACCGGGTTGGAGGCGAACAGGGGCGCGGAATGGTGTGGGACGCCGGGTTGCGTGGCCGGCTGGAGGCCCGCGAGAATGACCGCAAGCGCCCCCGCCAGTGTCGGGACAATCAAGGCGGTCATAATCGTCAAGCCTCCCGCCAGAGGCATGCGGTTCGCGTGGGTTTTGCGGCCGCCGGGATCGTCCACCAGGCCGACACGGAGGCACCACCTGCTCCAGAATGGCAGCGCGATCAGGGCCGTCGCGAACGCGGCCAGCCCCGCGAGCAGATAAAGGGCGACTGGAAAATTCACGGCGATTGGATCCCCCGGGATCCGGCGAGTCTCCGATAGAGGTGTTCCAGGTCGTCGATCATTCGTTCCACACGGAATTCGTCTTTCACCAGGTTCCGCCCCTGTTTTCCGAGTTTCTCTCGCAACCCGGCATCGGCGGCCAGGCAGAGCACTCGATCCGTCAATCCCGGCAAATCACCCGGGCACAGGAGAAAACCGGTTTCGTTTTCAAGGCAAACCTCCCTGGCGCCGTCGCAGTCGTAGGCGACGACCGGCCGCGCGGCCGCCAGCGCCTGGGGCAGGGCTCGGGGCAGGCCTTCCCGCCGTGACAGGTGCACAACGATGTCCATGATCCCGATCAGGCCCGGGATTTCGCGCGGATCGACGAGTCCGGTGAACACAAAATATTGCTTCACACCGAGCGAACGCGCTTTATTTTCGAACCGCGCCCGCCACGCCCCATCCCCGACAAGTAGAAACCGGATGCGCGGACACTGCCGCAGCAGCGCGGGCGCGATCGAGAAGAGATCCTCGTGGCCCTTCAGTTTATACAGCCTGGCGATTGTGCCAACGACGATGTCTTCGGGAGCCAGGCCCCAGCGCGCGCGTCGTTGCGGATCGTTGACGGCGGACAGGCAGGGTCCGATGTCGAACCCGCTGACGATCCGGGAATACTGCTCACGCCTGCCGATGCCGGCGTCGAGGTACTGCCGGATCATGGCATCAGCGACCGCGACGAAATGGGTCGTGACCCGGCCGGCGCGCCGTTCCGCCAGTTTGAAGAGCGTGTTGGCGAGCGGTCCCTGGAACGGGCCGAACGATGGACCATGGATTGTATGAACGATGATCGGCAGGCCGACCTTGGCGGCCGCGAGGCGGCCCAAGAAACCGGCCTTGCCGCTGTGCGTGTGAACGATCCCGGGTTTGCTTCCACGAAACAGTTCCGTGAGGCGCCGCAGCGCAATCCAATCCTTCCACGGGTGGATGGGCCGCACGAGTTGCGGGAGAATTGTCAGGGCCACGGGGGACCCGGAAAGCGCCGGGGCGAGCGATCCTTCGAGGCCGATGGACGGCCCCGAAATCAGGTTCACTTCCCATCCCGGTCTGCGCCCGAGCCCCAGAACGGTTGCCACGGTGTTTTCCTGGGCGCCGCCGACGATCAAACGCGTGATGACGTGCGTGACGCGCATCCGTTGCCGCAATCACGGCGGAGCGGGAGTGAGGCTTTGCAAACGTTCGGTGATCATCTTGGTCTCCTGGGTTTCAGGGATGGAGTTGGTCAGATAGAGCCGGTAATACCGGATCGCCGCGTTGGTGTCTTTTCTCCGCCATGCAATTTCACCGAGTCCGTAATACACCTTGAACGAGCTTGGAAAGACTATTTCCAGAATCCGGTAATCCTGCTGGGCCTGGTCCAGTTGATCGAGGCGGAGATTGGCAATGGCCCGATCGAACCGGGCCGTGTAGTTATTGGAATCGATTGACAGCGCGCGCGTGAGAGGGGGGATGGCCTTGGAATAGTTGCTCATCCACATCTGGAGATAGCCTTCTATCACGAGGGCGGCCATGTTGGTTGGGCTGACGGCCAATTCGCGTTCCACGGCCGACAGGGTGTTGGTGACTCGGCCGAACCTTGAGGAGATCTGGGCAACGGTGGCCAGCAGGTCCTCGTCCCCGGGGTGCTGCGCCATGGAGTTCTGAAGCACCTGCTCGGCCTCGAGTGTTTTGTGGGAGTAAAAGAGTGCCATGGCCTCGACAACGGAAAGATCCTGCTGCCGGATCCTGGCTTCCCCCAACGTGTCCGGATGAGCCCGCATCTCGGCAACGAGCGTGAGCGATTTGTCGGGCATTGAATTGGCATAAAACCTGGCCAGCCAGAAACGCGCGAGGGCATTGTCCAGATCGAAGCTACGGATCCGGTCGAATTGTTGCATGGCTTGGCGCAAGAGGTTGCCCTGGGAAAAGACCAGCGCCTGTGCAAAACAATGGGTCGGATCATCGAACGGACCGTCGTCGCGGATAATCTGGGGCCAGTTGGCGTATTTTCCAAGCTCTTGCCGGATCACATCGTTGCTTGGAACCTTGAGCAGGTGCCCCGCCTGCAGCTCCTGATTCGCGTCGCCGTTGATCTTGGCGACCAGATTGGCGGGGTTCAACTCCAGCGCGGAATCAAACCGCCGCCCGGCTTCCCGCAATCGTCCCAATTGCTGCAATTTCACGCCCCAGTAATCGAGGGCTTGCGAATAAAATCGCCCCAGATTCACGGCCGTCGCGTTCGGCTGAAATGGAATATGCAGCCAGTGACTCAGCAACGGCCCGATGCCGGCGGTCCGGTTGGTTTCGTCCTCCGAGATCCAGGGAAGCAGGGTTGCGAAGGTCTGTTGCCTCTCCTTCCAGAATTTCTCGTTTTCCGCTACCTGTCCGTCCGTCAACGGGGGCGGGCTGAGCATGTTCGTCGGATAACGCGACATTTCCATCACCAGACCGTGAGGTTTAGCGTAGAAGAACTCGAAATAATATCCGAAGCTCGGGTGCAAATAATAGATCGGATGCTGTTCCGACAGCTTCAAGGCCAGTTTCACCAGGGCGGCGTCCGGAATCTTCTTGAGGCTCTTGGGATTGGCCACCACCGGGAAGTCGTCGCCATAGCGCCGCTGCATCATTCCGTGATAAGCCGACACTTGCAACGCCAGCGTATCGAGGAGCATGTAGTCCCGGGTCTTGCCAATGCGGGCCAGCCAGGCCTCGACCAGCCACAGCTTCTGTGGATAATCAATCTGGGCGCTTTCACTGTCACACAAGACCACGGCATGCGTCGGGAGTTTCTGCACGAGCAATGAGGCGTATTCCTTTAGCGCCGATCCGTTGGTCACCCGGACCTGGGGAAGGTTCTTGCAGACCAATCCCAGCGGGACCAAAATCAGCAGTGCCCAAACCCCCCATTGCGACAACCTGTTCAAAGCGGTCTGTAGGCCGGAACTGCGGCCCATCCGAGTGGGCAGCGGCTTGAACACCAGCAGGAAATACCCCGTGAAATAACCGACGCACAGCGCGCTCAGGTAATCCAGGTCCGGGATCACCAGCCCCTTGCGATGGGGGCTGAACATGGGATCGAGAGCCATCCAGACACAAATGACCAGCAACACGCCGTGCGCCAG
>JBEKFT010000255.1:0-6057 GCA_050013175.1 Verrucomicrobiota bacterium | reverse complement strand
TGTCCAGCCAGTCGCAGGCACGCGACCACCACGCGTTGAAGGCAACAACGGTATTGTCGTAGAGTTCGTCGATGAAATAGCGGTTCCGCAACAGCGCAAAAATGTCCGGGCGAAGCACCGCCAGCGGGTCCGGCTCGTCGCTCCTCCGGATCGGCTTTCGGCCATAAAACCACCACCCCAGCCCGAGACCCAGGAAAACGAGGAGGGTCGAGAACAGCATCAGAGGCAGGACACCCTCTTCACTGAATCGCGCAAAATTCAACGACGCCGATTCCCCCTTCAGGAACGCCTGGAACCAGGGCCATGCCGGCGTGCCGATGAAGCCCAGGAGCATCGAAAAGACCGCCAGGACGATCAAGGGAATCGTCATGACCGCGGGGCTTTCGTGCGGACTGCCCTGCTTCGCGTGAAGGTGAGCCGGCTCCGGTGTCGCCTGAGGCATGGCCTCCTGGGAAGACGGGGCGGACTCGCGCCCGTCGCCGCGATTCGAGCCGAAGAACACCAGCGCCACCTGCCGCGTCATGTAGAACGCCGTGAGCATGGCGCCGATCGCCCCGAGATAGAATGGCGCCTGCGAAACGTTCCAGCCCCGCGCCGCGTGCAGGATTTCGTCCTTGCTCCAGAACCCGGAGAAGAGGAGAGGAACGCCGCTGAGAGCCAGCATGCCGATGGCGTACGACGCGAATGTCACCGGCATGAACTTCCGCAGCCCGCCCATGCGCCGGATGTCCTGCTCCTCGTGGCAGCCGTGGATGACCGAGCCGGCGCCCAGGAATAGGAGCGCCTTGAAGAAGGCGTGGGTGATCAAATGAAACATTCCAACGGCAACACCGCCGACCCCGAGGCCCATCATCATGTAACCGAGCTGCGAAACGGTCGAGTAGGCCAGGATGCGTTTGATGTCGGTTTGCGCGACCGCGATGCTCGCGGCAAAGACCGCGGTGATCGAGCCGACCCAGGTCACCGCCTCGAGGGCGCCTGTGCCGGCCGCCGCGCCTGCGGGATGCGCCGCCATCAGGGGATAAACCCGCGCGACCAGAAACACTCCCGCGGCCACCATCGTCGCCGCGTGGATGAGGGCGCTGACGGGCGTGGGACCCTCCATCGCGTCCGGCAGCCAGACATGCAGCGGCACCTGGCCGGATTTGCCGATGGCGCCGCACAGGATCAGGAGCCCGATCCCGGTTGAAACGGCCATCCCGGCGCCGGTCGTTCGGACGACCAGCGCGTCCAGCGCGGATTGTTCGAGACAGCCGCCGCCGCTGCCATCGTAGAACAGAAGTGTGCCGGCCTGTGAATACAGCCAGACGATGCCGAGCAGGAACAGCACGTCGCCGATGCGCGTCGTGATAAACGCGTTCTTGGCCGCGGCCGCGGCCGCCGGCTTCTGATACCAGAAACCGATCAGCAGGTAGGACGTCAAGCCGACGAGTTCCCAACAAATAAAGAACAGGAGCAGGCTGTTGGCGATGACCACGCCCAGCATCGCCCCGGCGAACAGCGAGAGGAAGCAGAAGAAACGGGTGAAATTCCCGTCCCGCGCCATGTATCCGACGCTGTAAATGAAGATCAACAGCCCGACGAACGACACCATCACCAGCATCACTGCCGTCAGCGGGTCCAGCACCCAGCCCAGCTTCACCACCGTGCCCGCCGCACCCGGGTCGCCCATTTGAAACCAGTCGAAGTTGACCACCTGGCGCGGGTCCGGACCGGGCTTCAACGCATGGGCGAAGGCGCAGAGCGACAACAGGAGCGACAGGCCCATTGCGCCGATGGCCAGGGACGCGGCGAACGCTCGATGCCGCTGTTTGGCCAGCGCGCCCAAGCCCGCCGCCAGCATCGGCACCGCAGGAATCAGCCAGAGGTTTCGGACGATCCAGGTCATTTTAATTTCGCTGAAATTATCCTTTTAACACCTTCATTTCGTCCACGTTCGTCGTCTTGTAATGACGGTGGATGGAGATGATCAGCGCGAGGCCGACAGCCGCTTCCGCCGCGGCGACGCCGATCGAGAAAATCACAAAGAGCATTCCGGTCAGCGCCTCCGGGTGCGCGCCAAAACGCCAGAACGCAATGAAATTCAGGTTCGCCGCGTTGAGCATCAACTCGATGCCGACAAGCACCAGGATCGCGTTGCGGCGCATGAGCGCGCCGCCCAGGCCGATGGCGAATACGAACGCGGAGAGCAGCAGGTAGCCGGGCAAGGGACTCATGGGGAATTTGCGATTTGCGATTTGCGATTTGCACGGCAGGACGAATCGCCCCATGAGCGCGTCGCCAATCTGGTGGACGGTGGCCCCGGCGGGCGGCGGCAGCGTTCGGGGAATCGAGGGGCTTCTGGCGATCGGATACACCAGGACGCCGAGCACGGCGACCGCGATGACAGCGCCCGCAAGCCAGCCGGGCGACAGGACGGAGGATGGCGCGGGATCGCCGGAGCGCGTAAGGAGAATCGCAAACACGACCAGGATTGCCACCGCGCCGACATAGACCAGAATTTGCGCGAACCCGGCGAATTGGGCGTCCAGTTGCAGGTACGCCGCGGCCAGCCCCGCGAGCGCCACCGTGAGGGCCAGTGCGCAATGCACGATGTTGCGCAGGCCCATCGCCGCCACCGCCGCGGCCACCGTCATAGAAGCAATGATGGCGAACGAGAGGGTCATGCTGCGATCATATCAATCCGCAAAATGATACGTTCTCTTCCGAAACTGTTTTCCTTCCATCAACGCGCGCCCCAGCAGGAGGTAGGGGCCGAGGACCAGCAGCGAACCCACCATCCAGCGCGAAACGCCCGGCTCCATGAAATGCCAGATGCCCGCCGCCAGGACGTTGATGAGGGCCATGGGCAGCATGAATTTCCAGGCGAAGTTCATGAGTTGATCCATGCGCAGCCGCGGCAATGTGCCCCGGATCCAGATGAACACCGCGATCAGCGCCAGCAGTTTGGCGAAGAACCAGGCCCAGGACGGGATGGCCTCCAGAAACGGCCACGGCGCGTGCCACCCGCCGAGGAACAGCGTGATGCCCAGCCCGCTCACCGCAAACAGGCCGAGGTATTCACCGAGGAAAAACAGGGCGAACTTGAACCCGGAATATTCGATGTAGTAACCGGCGATGATTTCAGATTCGCCTTCGGGCAAATCGAACGGGGAACGGTTGGACTCCGCCGTGGCCGCGATCATGAACAGGGCAAACCCGGCCAGCCCCCAGGGCGTGAATACATACCAGTTCGGCAGCCAGCCCGAGCAACCCGCCTGCTTCTCCACAATCGCCACCGTCGAGAGCGATCCGGCCACCATGATCACCGTGAGGGCGGACAGGATGAGCGGGATTTCGTAGCTGATCATCTGCGCGATGGCGCGCATGGCGCCGAGCATCGAATATTTGTTGCGGCTGGACCAGCCCGCCATGAAGACCGACAGCTCCGTCGCGGCGCCGATCGCGAAGAAGAACAACACGCCGGCATCGAGATCCACGGCCACCATGTTCCGGCCCACCGGCAGCACGGCATAAACCAGAAACGCCGTCGCTACCAGCACCACGGGCGCGATGAAATGCACCGCCCCGTCCGCCGTGCGCGGCACAATGTCTTCCTTGGTCAACGTCTTCAACCCGTCGGCGACCGGCTGGAGCATCCCGTAAAGACCCACCCGATTCGGACCATACCGGTTCTGAATCCGGCCCAGGCCCTTTCGCTCGAGGATCGTTGTGATTGCGAACAGAAGCGGAAACGCGAGCAGGATGGGCACGATCGAGAGCAGAGCGGAGACGACGGGCTGGCTCTCAAACGGCGCGAGACCGACCAGCCAATGCTTCAAAGTCACAAAAATCTGATCCAGAGTTTCAGCCATCGCTATTCCCCATAAATAAAAGCGCAGCCGTGTTGAGATTCTTTGGAATCAACAAACCTGCGGAGTTCGGGTTCGCCGCGCCGCGCGCGACTCGCTCCGGACGGCGAAAAGTAACCGGCTTCGATTCCAAAACGCCAGCAGAAAAATCGCCGCCGGGCCCGGGGAGGACGCATCGGAATGCCGCATTCATCCGGCGCGCGGCTCTGTGAGCCGCAGCAAGCGTGAATAATCCTGACGCCCAGAAACCTTCCGGCATGCCTCGCATCGCCTGTCCCGCTGCGGGTCGCAGACCCGCTGTCCTTAAGTTGCGGCTTCGCCGCGCCAAGTGTTTCGGGATCTCCTTCCCCCATGGACCCGGCTTAGCGAATTGGGCCCAAGGCCGCCGGGCTGGCCTTGGCCCTGGCTTTGGCCTCGCCCGCCGCCTTGGCCTTTGCTTCCAGCCGGGTCTTCTCCGCGGCGAGGTGACCGTCCACTTCCGCCGCCTCGGTCGGGTGAATCTGATGGTAGTGCCCGTTCGATTTGGCCAGTTGCTCCTTGTGCGACAGCAAGCCGCCGAACCGGTCGTCGGTGCTCAATTCGTATTCGGTGTCCATCTTGATGGCGTCGAACGGGCAGACCTCGACGCAAATCTGGCAGCTCATGCACACGGACAGGTCGATGTCGAACGTGGCCGGATACAACTGCGGTTTGCCGATGTAATCGGGTTTCTTATCCTTGCTCTTTTCGATGTAAATGCACTTGGGCGGGCATTCCTTTTCGCAAATCTGGCACGCGACGCACCGCAGCCCCTTCTGCCAATCGTCCCCGTCATAGACGAGGAAGGGAAACTGGCGCGTCGCTTCCTTCAGCGGCAGCCGCTCCTCCGGATATTGCACCGTGACCAGCCGGTCTTTGCTGACGTAGCTGCCCACGAAATTGCGGGCCGTTTCCGCCATGCCCTTGAGTATGCCTTCGCCTAACATGTCATGAGTTAAAGGTTACAGGTTGAAAGTTGCAAGTTGCAGGTTCTGCAACCCCAAGTCGTAATTGCTCACAACCTTGGACTTTGAACTTCCCGATCCTCACCGGTCCACCTCCCCGAGCACGATGTCCACGCTGCCAAGGATGATCACGACGTCCGCCACCAGATGGTTCAGGCACATGTCCTCGAGAATCGTCAGGTTGATGAAACTCGGCGGCCGAACGCGATAGCGATAGGGATTCGGCGAGCCGTCGCTGATGAGGTAAAATCCGAGCTCGCCCTTGGGCGCCTCGATCCGGCCGTAGGCTTCGCCGGGTTTGGGACGAAAGCCGCGCAGCTTCGCCTTCGGATCGATGATCGGACCGGACGGGATGTCCGCGAGCGCCCGCGAGAGGATTTTGAGGGACTCTCGCATCTCCAGCACGCGGATCATGTAACGGTCGAAAACATCACCGCGCTCGCCGAGGGGCACTTTGAAGTCGAACCGATCGTATATCCCATAGAGGTCCACCTTGCGGATATCGTAATTCACGCCGGAGGCGCGCAGCATCGGACCGGTCACGCCGGCATTGACCGCCAGTTCCTTGGGCAGCGCGCCGACGCCCTGGGTGCGCGCCAGGAGGATCTCGTTGCCGCCGAGGAACCGTTCGAATTCGTCGAGGAAGCGGGGGTATTCTTCCACGACGGTTTTCGCCGCTTCGAGCCAGCCTTCGGGCAGATCCACGCGGCAGCCGCCGAACCGCATGTAGTTGCACATCATTCGGGCGCCGGTGAGCGACTCGAACAGGTCGAGGATCTTCTCCCGCTCGCGGAAGGCATACATGAGCGGCGTGCCGAGCGCGCCCATGTCCTGGAGCAAAAAACCGATGAGACACACGTGGTTTTGCAGGCGCGTCAGCTCGGCGGTGATCACGCGGATGAATTCGGCGCGTTCGGGCACCTCGAGCCCGGCGAGCTTCTCGACCGCCAGGGCGTAGGCCCAGTTGTTCGTCAGCGAACAGAAATAATCGAGCCGGTCCGTGTAGGGCATCGAAGACAAATACGTCGTGCCCTCGGCGATCTTTTCGTGGTTGCGATGGAGGTAACCGAACACGGGCTTGAGCTTCACCACCCGCTCCCCGTCCAGCACGACATCCATCCGAAACACTCCGTGAGTGGAAGGATGATGCGGTCCCATCGACACTTCCAGCAACCCGCTCCCGGCATCGCCCGCGGGCGGGGTCTTGGGCAGGATCTCGTAAT
>JBEKFT010000254.1:0-3812 GCA_050013175.1 Verrucomicrobiota bacterium | reverse complement strand
GATCAGGGAACCACCTCAGCAATGCCATAGGCAGTTGATTTCGAGTGGCTTTTGGAAGACTGGAAGGGTTGTGTTGATAGCTTTAATTCGACTTCAATGCGTGTGCCGATCAAAGCTGTATCACGAAACGAGCCGGCTCAAAACGATCATTGGTTTTCACGGTGAGAACGCCTTCCACATAAATCCAGCCGGCCGGCGATTTTGCCAGGGCACCGGCGTCCAAGTGAGGCAAGAGAGTTGATTCTGCCGGTTCATTGCCCGTTTGGGCGGTCACAGCCCGGGGCTCGCGTTCAACCCATGTTTCAAGGACCAAGTCGCGCGCGGCCGGACGGTACGCGCCCTCCGGCGCGAACGTTTCGATGATCACCGAAGAATCGTCGCGGATTTGATGGAAGCGGCGTTTTAGGAAATCGCCTTTGCGATAAGCGAGAGTCGCGCCGTCGTCTTCGTAAAGCGACGACTCCGATTCCCTGGCTGGGGCCACGAGGATGCGCAAAGGTTTCCCAGGCATTTCATCGGTGCACTGGACCACCGGCTGCCGAAAGATGAAGGCCCCGCCGCGCACAAAGAGCGGAAATGAATCAAGGGTCACCGCGACGCGGATCGTGTCGCCACCTGCGAACCGGCGGCCGGTCCAATAATCAAACCAATCGCCTTTGGGCAAGTAAACCTCGCGTTCGGTCGCGCCTTCGCGCAAAACCGGCGCCACGAGCAAGTCAGCGCCAAAGAGAAACTCGTCGTCGATCGCGGCCGCGTGTTCGTCTTCGGGGAATTCCAAAAAGAGCGGGCGCATCGCGGGTGTTCCAGTTTCGCTGGCTTGTTGCATGACATTGTAAATATAGGGGAGCAATTCGTATCGCAGTTCGATGGTGCGTTTATTGATGGCTTCGAAGCGATAGCCGAAAGACCAGGGCTCCTTGTCCGGCGTAGTGAATTCCGTATGCGACCGCATGAATGGGTAGAACACGGCTGTTTGCAGCCAGCGCGCGTAGAGTTCTCCGGGCGCCGTGCCCGCAAAACCACTGATGTCGCTTCCCACAAATGGGAAACCGGACAGCCCCATCCCCAGCAGTGTCGGAATTGTCTGGCGCAACGACGACCAGTCGGCGGTGTTGTCGCCCGGCCAAACGGCGGCGTAACGCTGTCCCCCGGCAAATGAGGCGCGTGTCAACACGAACGGCCGGTCGTTCGGGCGCAACCGGCTCAGGCCCTCGAAGGTGGCGCGGCTCATCAACTGGCCGTACACGTTGTGGATTTCGCGATGTGTTGTGGGTTGGCCTTCGTTGTCGTGAATCAAATCCAGCGGCATCGTGCCGGTTGGCGTTTCAAACACGGCCGGTTCGTCCATGTCGTTCCAGATGCCGGCGATGCCGACGTCCAGGAGGCTTGCGTAAAGCGAGCCCCACCATTCACGCGTTGCCGGACGGCTGAAGTCCGGGAAGACGCTCGGGCCGGGATTTTTCTCGGCGTGCGACGGCCAGACGGGCCCTTCGAACACCGAACCGTCGGGATGTTTGACAAAATGATTGCCTGCGATTCCACTGTCATACGGCGGATAGCCTTTTTCTTTTTTCGGGTGCGGATCCAAAATGCAGACGACGTGGAAGCCCTGTTTGCGGAGGTCGGCGATCATTTTCTTGGGGTCGGGAAACCGTTCATGATCCCAGGTGAACGGCTTATAGCTGTCCTGGTAATCGATGTCGAGCCAGAGGACGTCTGCGGGCACTTTCTTTTCGCGAAAGGTGTCCGCGAGCAGGCGGACGCGCGATTCCGGGTAATAACTCCAGCGGCATTGGTTGTAGCCCAGCGCCCAGCGCGGCGGGAGCGGCATGCGACCGGTGAGTGCGGTATAACGCTCGATCACTTGTTTGGGACTCGGGCCGTTGATGAAGTAATAGTCCAGGTCCCCGCCCTCAGCGCCGAAGGTCAGCAAATCCTGGCGTTCCCGGCCGACGTCGAAGGTGCTGCGCCAGGTGTTATCCAGGAAAATGCCGTGCGTATGCCCGAGGCGGGACACCAGGTAGAACGGGACAGTAACATAGATGGGATCCGTACCCGAGTCGTAGGAGAAGGTATCCGAATTCCACATCGTATAATTGTAACCGCCGAGTTTCCAGCCGCGCTTGTCGAGCCGGCCGGTTTTCTCGCCGAAGCCGTACACGTGCTCATCGTCGCTGAGACGCTTGGCGATGCGGAATGCTTTGCCGGCAATCGCGATGCCCTGCCCGGGATCGTCCGCGTCCAGACTCTCCCCGGCTGCGTTTGCAAACGCAATCCGAAGCGGTGCGTGTTGCACCGTCACTTTGAGCGAGGTCGTCGCCAGTGTAGTGGAAGCGGAATCTTTTTCGATTTTCACCGCAGGCGCGCCCAAGTCATGATTGACGACAGCATAAGAATGGTCGCGCCCGAAAGCTTTTGCGGTCGTGAACCGAATGCGGACGACATTGTCGGAAAGCGGTGTGATGGCCAGCGTTCCCTGATTGCTGTGGAAGAGCAGCGTCTTGCCGTCCCAAGCCGGCGCGGGCATTCCGCCCAGCGACCACCAGCCGTCTGCCGTGACCTCACTGCGGGCTGAAACCGGAACCGGCGTCTCCGCGGCTCGCGTCGCCAACTCCGCCGAGCACGAAAGCAGACCGAACGCCGCCGACAAAGAGACCAAGGCGCAATTCTTTCTCGATCCAAAAACAACTGCAGTTTGATTTCCTCCTCCGATTTTCATAGTGGGTCTTATTTACCGTGATTCAATGCAGGAAATCAATGGCGAGTTATCCGGATGTGCTCAAATGGATGGACGACAATCTCGTTTGGACAACATCCCAATCTGCAATGTATCAATGGAGCGAACATTAAAGGTCAATGCCACTTATAGTTTTGCTCTGCTGTCGCAAATCGCCCCGGTGGCTGATGTTCGCGAGGACCCGGCGCTCGGCGCGCCGGGAGACTCCCGCAAATTGTCTGCCCGTTCAAAATCTGGCTCATAGCCTACCTGGCAATCCGTGTCCGGTCTACTTCGGGCAAACTGGCGGAAGGGGTCGTTTCTGAACCCCTTTTGCCACCTGGTGATCAGGGCCGTAAGGTGGGATTCGCCACCCGGGGCCGATGGCCAACCGTCACTGTCGAGGCTTCTCATCGACTACCGCGCAGGGTCAGACCTCACCCAAGAGTTGCTGGCGGCCCAACTCGGCGTCAGCCTGAAGACTGTCCAAAACTGGGAACGAGGGCGAACCAAACCTTGCAGGACGTTCTGGTGGATACTCAAGGAGATGTCAGGAACCTCCCGCAAGGCCGCGACCAAAACCGCTCCACTTTCATGATTAGCAACCCTGCACTGCTCGCAGGACAAGCTCTTCAGAGTCGTGGGAGCGGATTTAATGCCGAATTGCCCCGGCCGACGCCAAGGGGAGTTATATACAACGTCACCCTTGTTTTGGTAGAATTGTGACATGAATATTGAGTCTGGCGGTCAACTGCCTGATGAATTTGTCATGATCACCGATGATGTAGAGGCGAAGGCCATCTTGCTTCGTTGCGGAATACTCGATTACCTTACAAATCCACGCACGCTTGCCAAAACACATACTGGGTTTTGCTGCCATTTCGATCATCCCACTCATTGGATTTTGGGCACTTACCATAAGGACAATCCAAAACCGGAAGATAACGGATTCGTGGTATTCGGATGGCCGAAAAAAAGTTTTTCCAAAACCATAATTAAAGATTTCATAGAATCCCAAAACTTAAGGCCATCACAGGACGTAATTCACTTTCGAAAGGGAGACAATCCATATGAGAAGTCCTAAGGATTAGGCTTT
>JBEKFT010000253.1:0-3814 GCA_050013175.1 Verrucomicrobiota bacterium | reverse complement strand
CCCCTCACGTCGCCCCAAACAATCGCCGGTGTTCCTGGATCGCATACCGGTCCGTCATGCCGGCGAGGTAATCGCAAATGGCCCGGCTCAAACCGTCTTTCCGGACCCGTTTGCGGCTCAGGGTTCCAAGCCGTGAAGGCACTTTCAGATAATAATCAAATAAATCCTCGAGCATCCGCACGGCACGCATGTTCGGCTCCTGGACCAGCGGGTTGAAGTAAAGGTTGGTGTAAAGGTATCGCCGTAATTCGAGGTTCAGGTCGCGGCGTTCCGGGCTGTAACGCACCAGCGGACGCGCCTGCCGGCGCACATCCGCAACGCTCTTCACACCCGCCTCGCCGATCAGTTTTTCCGTGATGATGACGACGTCCTTGACCTGCATGTCGATGATGCAGCGGATGATGAAATAGCGGCGGCACTCGTCCGGCAGCGCGCCGAATTCCCGTTCCACCCTCCGCGCCGCGTGACGCCAGATCCGCACTTCGCGATTCAACTGCTTTTCCGAGAGCAAACCTGCATCCAGCCCGTCATCCAGGTCGTGGCTGTAGTAGGTGATTTCGTCCGCGAGATTTGCAACCTGGGCCTCGAGGGACGCGGATCGTTCGCCGAAGCCCCTGCGTCCGGCGGGGCGGTCGTACGCCGTGCGGTGTTTCAGGAGTCCCTCGCGGACTTCCCACGTCAGGTTCAAGCCGCGAAAGCGGGGGTACTTTTGCTCGAGTTGCTCCACCACCCGCAAGCTCTGCCGGTTGTGCTCGAAGCCGCCGTGCTTTTTCATCAGGCGGTTCAGCGCCGATTCACCCCGGTGCCCGAACGGTGAATGGCCGAGGTCGTGGGCCAGGGCGATGGTTTCCGCAAGGTCTTCGTTCAGCTTGAGCGCGCGGGCGATGTTCCGCGAGATGGCCGCCACTTCCATCGTGTGGGTCAGGCGCGTTCGCAAATGATCGCCCGTTCCGTTCAGAAACACCTGGGTCTTGTATTCGAGGCGCCGGAACGCGCGCGAGTGAATCACCCGGTCGCGATCGCGCTGATACTCGGTGCGCCAATCGGGAGGAGGCTCGGAATGCCGCCGTCCCCGGCTGTCGGCGCTGAATTGGGCGTAGGAAGCCAGGCAGAGCGCTTCGAGTTGCTCCAGTTCAAGCCGGGTGCGGGGCATGACAGAACAGTCGGATCAATTCCTCAGTAAATGTTGGATGCTGATTCCGCGGAGTGCGAAAAGACGGCGGATGGTCTCCTCGATCAGGTTGTTCGGACAGGAAGCGCCGGCGGTGATGCCGACGGTGATTTTGCCCGACGGCAGCCAGTCCGGGGTCGCCACCTCCGTCTGCCGATCCTGCTTGTAATGGACGATCTTGTTCGACTCCATTTTCGCGGCGTTCTTGATGAAATACGTGGGCAGCTTGGCTTCACCCATTTCCGCCAGGTGCGATGTATTGGACGAATTGTAGCCGCCGACCACCAAAAGAAAATCGAGCGGATCGCGCAACAGTTTTTCGAGCGCGTCCTGCCGGTCCTGGGTCGCGCCGCAAATGGTGTCGAAAAACCTGAAGTGCTCGTCAATTTTGTCGATCCCGAATTTCTGGATCATCGCGTTCTTGATCCGGCGCTGGACTTCCTCGGTTTCACCCCGAAGCATCGTGGTTTGATTGGCCACCCCCACGGCCTGCAAATGGGAATCCGGGTCGAAGCCGACGGAATAGGCGCCTTTGAAGTTTTCCAGGAACTCCTGTTTGTTGCCCCCATGCAGAATGTAGCCGCACACGTCATCTGTTTCCTCGAGGTTGAAGACGACGAGGTAATGTCCGCTGCCGTAGGCTCTGGCCTGCGACGTCGTGGCTTTGGTCTCCTCATGTTTGGCTTTGCCATGGATGATGCTGGTGACGGAATCCTTCGAGTACTGCCGGACCCGTTTCCACACGCTCATCACGTCGCCGCAGGTGGTGTCCACGAGAATACAACCCTTTTCTTCAAGCCGTTTCCGCGTGCCCACTTCGGTGCCAAATGCAGGAATCATCACCACATCACCCGCGTTGAGCCTCGCGATATCCGCCTCGGTCGGCTTGGGTGAAATGATTTGAATGCCCTGGTTGCTGATCTGGTCGTTGACTTCGGGATTGTGAATGATTTCACCCAGCAAATAGATCGGCGTGCTGGGAGAAACCTCGGAAAAGTATTTTTTCGCGGCGTAAGCCAGGTCGATCGCGCGCTCGACGCCGTAGCAAAAGCCAAATTCCTTGGCAAGCTTGATGGTCAGGTCCCCCGCCGAAAGCACGCCGCCGTTGGCGCGGATGCGCTCGACCAGTTCGCTGCGGTAGTGCGACAGCACCTGGGCCTGGACGGCTTCCATGATGTCCGGCCGGCGCAGGTTGATCTTTTGGGATGCAGCGGGGGCTTGGGTTGACATGAGCCAAATCTATCACGGGGATGCGAAGCGTCTAGCACGATTTGGGTTGCGTTGTGGAGAAATGCTGCAATGATTGAAGCGTCAATCGGAGCGTAGCTCAGCCTGGCTAGAGCACTTGGTTTGGGACCAAGACGTCGCAGGTTCAAATCCTGTCGCTCCGACCATTTTTCCTCTTTTGACTCCCCGTGACTTGAGGTGCCAAAACGCGACTTTGACGTTATGAATGAAGGAGATTCCTCGCATTGTGTCAAAAAATGCTCGTTCCGCGTAAAGACTTGCTCCTGCCAAAATACTCGTTTTTTGGCGGTAATAGGTGGATTTATCCGGCTTTGCCTTTTGGAAATAATGTTTGCAAACCGCGATTACAGCGCGAGTATGGTTTTTCATGTTTCGATGGATTGGGAAGTTTGAGCGCCGATCCCACACACTTCTGGCTGTGGTTGCGCTGGCAATTGTTGCCCTCATTGGGGTTGTGGATTACCTCACCGGCTTTGAGACTTCCTTTTCGGTCTTTTATCTGCTCGCCATCGGGCTGGCTGCATGGTTTGTGGGCAGGGGCTTTGCCATTTTTATTTCAATTTTGAGCGTGACGGTATCGCTGGCTGGCGATTTGGCGAGAGGCGCGCGATTTTCGAATCCATTGATTCCCCTCTGGAACGCCGTTGTTCTCCTGATGTTTTATCTCGTGGTCGTCTGGCTGTTGGCCAGCTTGCGATCGCTCTATCGCAACCTGGAAGGTCAGGTGCGACAGCGGACCAGCGCGCTCACCGAGGAAATCGCCGAGCGCGAACGGCTGGAACGCGAGCTGCTCGAAATCAGCGAACGCGAACAGCGCCGCATTGGCCAGGACTTGCACGACAGTTTGTGCCAGCACCTTACCGGCGCGACGCTGGCGGGGCAGGTGTTGGAGGAAAAATTGGCGGCGCTCAATCTGCCGGTGGCGGCCGACGCCGGCAAAATTGTCGAGTTGGTGGAGGAAGGCATTGATCTCTCTCGCAAACTCGCCAAAGGGTTGTATCCGGTGGAAATGGAAGCCGATGGGTTGATGCTGGCGCTGGAGGAATACGTCGCCACCACCAGCGAACTGTTCAAGGTCGCCTGCCGCTTTGAATGCGATTTGCCCGTGCTGATTCACGACCCCGCCACCGCAGGACACCTGTATCGGATTGCCCAGGAGGCGGTCGGCAACGCCATTAAACACGGCAAGGCCGAAAACATTTTAATCCGTCTTGATGCCAGCGAAAAAGCCACGGTGTTGTCTGTGAAAGACGACGGCGTCGGCCTGCCCGAACCGCTGCCGAAGAATCGTGGCATGGGATTGCGGATTATGGCGCATCGCTCCGGTATGATTGGCGGCGTGTTCAACGCGCGCCGCGACGAGACGGGCGGCACACTGGTCATTTGCGAACTGCG
>JBEKFT010000252.1:0-3820 GCA_050013175.1 Verrucomicrobiota bacterium | reverse complement strand
ATGGGAAAGGATGTGATTGAATAAAGACATGAGAGCGCACGGTCACGAGCACGAAGGAGTATGGCACGCAACGCCGAACGATGGACGAGCCATGCCACTCTCACTACCAAACACTCCAAGCCCAGCCAATCCATTTGTTGAATGTTGAGACTTGACCCCAGCTTGCTCACTTGACCCCAGTTTGCTCACACTCTGGTGAAAACCTGCTCCTTCGGAAAGCGCACTTTTGGCGCGGTCGCATATTTGTCCGTTGGCAACCGATAACCGAGCGTGGCGGTCACGGCGGCAGCCAGGCCTTTTGCCTTCAGTCCGAGAATGTCATCGTATTGAGCGCGGTCAAATCCTTCCATCGGACAGGCATCAATGCCAAGCAACGCGGCGCTGGTGAGAAAACTGCCAAGCGCGATATAGGCCTGGTTGCGCGCCCAGGCGTTGCGGGCATTTTCGTCCATGCTTTGCACAATTCCGCCGACCAGCATGCGGCGAAACGGGGCGAGCGTTTCGATGGGAACACCTCGAATTTCGGCGGTGTGTTTTATGTGAGCGTCCACGTCGGTTTCATTGAAATTCAGTTTCGAGGCGAAAACGACGAGATGGGAGGCATCCGTAATCTGCGGTTGCCCGTGGGACGCGGGCAAAAGCCTGGCGCGAACGGCCGGATCGGTCACGACGATGAATTTCCACGGTTGCAAACCGCCGCTGGAGGGCGTGAGCAACAGCGCTTCTTCCAGCACCGCCCAATCCTGGGCGCTGATTTTCCGTTTGGGATCAAACTGCTTGGTCGCATAGCGCCAGTTCAATTGATCAATGAGTTGTTTGGAGTTGATCGAGGCCATGGTTTTGTTTTGGTTGATATTGTATTGATTTCAATTCGCATCACAAAGCGGCACTGGTGCCGGTTGATCGCAGGCACTTGAATTTGTCTGATTTTCGAATTTTCATCCGGGCAACCAGTTTGTAAGGTAGAAACGTCCTTCTCGAAATCCATTTGGTCAAGGAAATGTCAGTTTTCAGCCTTTAGACTTTGGACTTTGGACTTTGGACTTTAGACTTTAGACTTTAGACTTTCCCCCATGCCCATTGCGAGAACTGAACTTTTTGTCTGCCGGGCCCTGCTCGGGTGTTGCATCCTGGTCAACGCCCTGTCGTCGGCCGGCGCGCAGGATTTTGACGCCACCACCAACATCGTCGGCCGCACCGCAACCGGTGTTCAAACGCCGGCCAATCAGATCCTCACGCCCGCCGGAACGTTCGTCGAACTGCCCGGCGTAAGGCCCAATGCGCTGGCGCTCAGCCCCGACGGCAAATTGTTGGTGACCGCCGGCCTGACCCAGGAATTGCTCGTCGCGGATCCGGCCAGCGGCCGTGTCCTGCAGCACGTTCCCCTGCCGCCGGACAACCAGACTCCAACATCTTCGAGCGTGTCCCCCGGCGTGCTCGATCCAAGCCAGAAAGCACAGCTCAGCTTCACCGGCCTTGCGTTCTCACCCGACGGTTCGCGGATTTACCTGGCAAACGTCAACGGCGACATCAAGGTTCTTGGCGTTGACGGAGACCACAAGGTTACGCCGTTGTTTTCCATTCCACTCCCGCCGGCGGATGCGCCGGGTCGGGCCGCGGAAATTCCCGCCGGCATTGCCGTCGCGCCGGACGGCACACGGATTTATGTGGCGCTCAATCTTTCAAACCGGCTGGCCGAGCTGGATGCGGAGACAGGGCGCATCTTGCGGATCTGGGATGTGGGTGTCGCGCCTTTTGCCGTCGTGCTCGCCGGCCATAAAGCTTACGTCAGCAACTGGGGCGGCCGGCGGCCGGGACCGGGGAGTCTCACCGGCCCCGCCGGCCGCGGCACGCTGGCGCGCGTGGATTCCCGTTCCATCGCAAGCGAAGGGTCCGTTTCGGTGATTGACCTTGATGGCGCGGATCCGTCGCGGGAGATTCTGACCGGGCTCCACGCCGGCGCGCTGGCACTGTCGCCGAACCGGCGCTGGCTCGTCGTCGCCAACGCGGGCAGCGACACGTTGAGCGTGCTGGACACGCGCACGGACCGGATCGTCGAAACGATTTGCGCGCGGCAAAACCCGGCTGATTTGTTCGGCGCGCAACCCAACGCACTGGCGTTCGACAAACGCGGCGGAACCCTTTTCGTCTGCAACGGCACCCAGAATGCCGTCGCGGTTTTTCGTTTCAAACCCGGCGAATCCGAACTGCTCGGCCTGATTCCCGTCGGCTGGTTTCCGGGAGCGATTGTGTTCGACGCGGCCCGCAAACAAATCGACGTTGCCAACCTCAAGAGTCCCGGCCCGGGACGCCGGGGCCGAAGCGGCGGCCTGGAGTTCAATACGAGACAATTGGCCGGTTCGCTGTCGCTCGTGCCGTTGCCGTCGAAAAAGGACTTGGCGGCTTTCTCGCGAACGGCTCTGGCTGATTTGCGGTATCCGTTACTCGCCCGGGCCGCACTGCCCGCGCGCCCCGGTCAGCCGGCGCGGCCCGTGCCGGAGCGCGTTGGCGAACCGAGCGTGTTCAGGCACATCATCTACATCATCAAGGAAAACCGCACTTACGACCAGGTGCTCGGCGATGTGAAGGAGGGCGACGGTGACGCGGACTTGTGTGTATTTGGAGAGCGTGTGACTCCGAACCAGCACAAACTCGCGCGGGATTTCGTGCTGTTGGACAACACCTACTGCTGCGGCATTTTGAGCGCCGACGGCCATCAGTGGGCGGATTCGGCTCTCGCCACGGATTACGTGGAACGCGAGTTCGCCGGCTGGCCGCGCAGCTACCCGGCGGGCGGATTCGGCGAGGCCGGGCGGGACGCGCTGGCCTATTCGCCGGCGGGGTTCCTTTGGAACGACGCCCTCGAGCACGGCAAGACCGTCTGCGATTTCGGCGAGTTCACCTCCGGCCGCAAACGGTGGAAGGATCCCGCGCGAGGGGACGAACCGGATTTTACCGACTGCTACCGGGATTTCACGGGTGGCTCGAACGCCATTGTCTATTCGTGCGAACCGGACCTGGAAGCGTTGCGGCCCTGCATCGTCACGAACACGATCGGCTGGGACTTGAATGTGCCGGATGTGTGGCGCGCGGCCCAATTTGTGAAGGACTGGAAACAATTTGAGGCGGCGGACTCCCTTCCCGCCCTCGTCATCCTCTGGCTGCCGAACGACCACACGAGCGCGACCAAACCCGGTTCGCCGACACCCGCGGCGCAGGTGGCCGACAACGACCTCGCCGTCGGCCGCGTCGTCGAAGCGGTCAGCCATGGCCGGTATTGGAAGGACACCTGCATTGTTGCGATCGAAGACGATCCGCAGAACGGCTGGGATCACGTGAGCGGATATCGCACGACCGCTTATGTCGTCAGCGCCTATACGAAGCGCGGCGCCGTGGTCCGGACCCAATACAATCAGACGAGTTTGATCCGCACCATGGAACTCATCCTGGGATTGCCGCCGATGAATCAGATGGACGCAACGGCGACGCCGATGTTCGACTGTTTCGCGGACACGCCGGACCTGACGCCGTTCGATGCGGTGACGAATCAAGTGCCGCTGGATGAAATGAATCCCGGCGCGAGAGAAATCTCCGATTCATTCCTGCGCAAGGACGCCATTGTTTCCGCCCGCCTGCCCCTCGACAAGGAAGACCAGTGCCCGGAGGACGTGTTCAATCACATTCTCTGGCGCGCGATGAAAGGTTCGCGCACGCCCTATCCGTCCTGGGCGGTGAAGCGGGTGGACGAGGACGATGATTGAGGCTAGGTTTCGACCCGCGCGGTTTTGTTGTACTTCAGGAATGCCTGAAGGTCCCCGGG
>JBEKFT010000251.1:0-3822 GCA_050013175.1 Verrucomicrobiota bacterium | reverse complement strand
CGAGTTCCTCCACGTTCTCCTTGAGCCGCTCTCCCTGGTAAGTGAACGCGAGCTTTGCGCCTTCCCTGTGCCAGGCCTGCGCGACGGCCCACGCGATGGAACGCTTGTTGGCGACGCCGAAGACAATGCCGAATTTGCCGGTCAGTAAAGACATGGATTGCGTTTCGTTAACATCTCATTCGCTAGAAACCGCAATACCAGTAGGGAAAATCGCTCGGCGTGGCAAGGGAAGAAAAACCGGCAGCCGCAGCGGATATCCGTTCATCGTTCCATTCCGTGGTGCCATGATTTGAAGGAGGCTATCTCCCTTCCCGTCCATTCGCGCACATACCCGTCATTAGCGGATTCCAAAAAGAAAAGTTTGTCCGCGAATTACGCGAATGAGCGCGAATTAAGCACGCCGACTTCCAGCCCGGATGTCTTTTCAAGCAGTGCCTGGCCTTCCCCTCCGCGTTTGTTGCGTTCGCCGGAGGAACAGCAGGCCGCCGAGCCCGAGCACCAGCAGGCCGGTGACGGCAAAAGTCCCGGCGTTCGGATGGTGCGGCAGGAATTGCAGTGAGGCGGCGCCGACCGCGGGTCCGGCGCAAATGCCCGCCCCGATGGCCGCTTCATGCAGTCCGCCATGCTCGGCGCTCGCTTCACCCAAATCCATCGAATAGAAGAGCGATGAATAATAAATCAGGCCGGCCGAAAGGCCGAAGAAGACCTGGGCCAGCACAAACACCCAAAGCTCCCGGGCCAGCAGAAGAAACATGAAACAGATGATGAGCGCGACGAACGCCAAGAACAGCCAGCGAAACCGGTAATGCCAGCCGGTCCATTTCCACAGAAAGGCGAACGCGGCGAAACGCGCGAAAAACCAGATCGAACAATACAACCCCACTCTTGTGGGAGAAAGATCCAGCTTCTGGGCAATGCCCGGCATGACGGCCAGCAGCGTGTTCATCGCGACATAAGCGAACGGGTTCGCCAGCCAGGCCATCTTCAGAAAGCCGTGCGGATCCACCGTTCGACGGCCCGCCTCGGGCCCGGGGCGCGGTTGCCGGTCTTCCGGGTCCGGCGTTGCCGGCGTGACGGTCGTCCTTCGAAACGAGAGCCAATGCAGGAGAATGAGCTGGACCAGAAACAAACCCGCGGGCAGCCAAAAAATCGCGCCGCGCCCCATCCGATCGTAAAGCGGGCCGCCGGTGAAGTAAGCCACGGCGGCTGCGGCGGACCACGTGCAATTGTAAATCCCGACCATGTGCTGCACTCCGGACTGCGTCTCGTTCTCGCTGACGAGCGCCTCGAGGGCGGGCCAGGTGAAGAGCAACATGATGCCGTAGGCGGCAACGATGCAGATCACCCCGGTGGCGGAACCCAGAAAGCCTCCGACCAGCATCAACGCCATCAAACCGCTGAATCCAAGCTTTAGACTGGTCAAGAAGCCGCGCCGCTGGGCGAACTTGCCGCATTGCCACGCCGAAAAAATGTAGATGAAGCCGTACAGCGCCGAAACCCACAGGTTCCCGCGGTTGCCGAAACCGAACTGATCGCGCAGGTAAAAGACCAGGTAATTGAAGAAATAGCAGTTCGCGAGCGTGTTCAGCGCCGCCAGGACGAGGTAGCCGGTCTTGAGCCGCCCCACCTTCAACGAACCCGCCGCGGGTTTCGAGTTTTGTGTTCCGGGGTGAGGCATCTTCCATTGGCAGCGGCACGTTGCAGGAGCGCCGCATTTTTGGTGGTCCGGCCGGCCGCGATCTCACGCACGAGACGCGGCTGCGGCCTCAATAATCATATAGCCCGCCGTCGCGGGTATAGGCCCCCCCCGCGCCGCCCGTTCCGCCACCTTCGCCGGCTCCTCCCATGAGATCGCCAAGCACGTCCCCCATGTCTTCCTCGATTTTCTCGGGATCTTCACCGGCTTCGAGGCGTTTGATGGCCGTGTCGAGTTCTTTCGGCACGGAACCCGGCGGCATGAGGTCCTTCATCTTTTTCATCATGCGGGCCATGTGCCGGGGATTATTTTCATCCATGTGCTCCATGTCGCGCTCCATCTCGGCCATCGCGCGGGCGACACGCGGATCGTTGAAGTCCGGCACCGGGCCTTCGCCGCCTTCGGGCTGGCCTTGGGCCGCCGGTTCAGCCAATCGGCGCGTCATGGCAAAGCGGCTGAATTGTTTTTCCATCCTCTTGCCGCCGCATTTGGGACAAACCGGCGGACGATCCGGAGCCATCCGCCTGGACAAGAAGCTGAATATCCTGCGACACTCCGGACAGGCAAATTCGTAGATCGGCATCTCGATTTACGATTTACGATTTACGATGGACGCGCCAGAAAATAATTCACGCGCCCGAGAGCATTCTGGATTGCGGTGGCAGAGCGCAGCGGCGACACCGCTTTTGGGCTGGGGACGTATCTTCCAAAGCGGCGCGGCTCCCGCCCTGCGGGATTCCCGCCGCAGTCCAAGAGGACTGGGATAGTGCCATGCCGCGCTACAATCTTTCGCGGCAATAATCCGGCTGGTTGAGGACCGTGGAAGCGGCTACTTCAGCTTATCGAAGCTCTTCTGCAGAATCTGCCAGTCCTTCAATCCCTTCACCTTTTCGCGCGCCGCCTTGTTGATGCCGGCTTCCTTCGCGTTCTTGGTGGGTTTGGCGACATTGTAAAAGACGCCGAAGTATCCGGGAAACGGTTCATTCGCCAGGTTGTAAGCCACCAGTTCGTCGGTGATGGAGTGTTCCTTTGGAACTTCCTTGAAGACGCCGCCTTTGCGCGGATTCGACGCGTCGAATGCGCCTTCGTAGAATTCCACGCACTCGCTCAGACATTCAATGAAGCTGAAACCGTCGTGGTCCATCGCCGCTTCCATCATCTGAAGGACGTGGTTGGGGTTCGAATGCGTCGTGCGCGCGACGAACGTGGCGCCCGCGGCCAGGGCCTGTTTCATCGGATTGATCGGATAGTCCAGGGCTCCCCAGGTGTCGGTTTTGCTCTTGAATCCCAACGGCGAGGTCGGCGAGGTCTGCTTCTTGGTCAAGCCGTAAACCCAGTTGTCCATGACGACGTACGTCAGCTTGATGTTCTTGCGCGCGGTGTGAGTGAAGTGGTTCCCGCCGATGCTGAAGGCGTCGCCGTCGCCGCCAAACACGAACACGTGCAGGTCGGGCCGTGAAAGTGAAATCCCGCTGGCGAAGGGCAGCGACCGGCCATGGATGTAATGGGCCCCGTGCGCCTGGACGAAATACGGGAACCGGCTGGAACAGCCGATGCCGGCGATGGTGGTGATATTCTCGTGCCAGAGCTTGCGCTTTTCGATCAGTTTGAAGTACAGGGCCAGGACCGAGAAATCGCCGCAGCCCGGGCACCAGGTCGGATGATCGGCCGCGATTTCCTTTTTCGTCAGCGGCTTGCGATCGGCATCGGGAGCGGCCGTGACGATAGTGCCGCCGCGGACCGGAACATCAGTTAAGGGGGAACTCATAATCAAAAGTGTTAAGTCGCCAACGTGTCATGGCATTCAGATCATCAGGCTTTCACAGGCTCGCCATTGGAGCTGATTTTCGATTTCACGGCGGCAAGGATTTCCTTCACCTTCCAGGTCAGGCCGTCGGTCTTGGTGATGCCGCGGATGCGCGGATTGCAGAAGCGGGAGCGCAGGATAGCCGCGAGCTGGCCGCCGTAGCCGTAAATGCCTTCATCGTTCATCTCGACCACCAGCACATGATGGAAGCCGGAGAAAATGTCTTCCAGACCCGGCGGCAGCGGGTTGATGTAGCGGATGTGAATCGAAGAAATGCTGTCGCCGGAAGCCCGCGCCCGGTCCACGGCCTCGCGGATGG
>JBEKFT010000250.1:0-3831 GCA_050013175.1 Verrucomicrobiota bacterium | reverse complement strand
CAACAACCCGCCAATCGTCGTCGGGATCAAACAGACCAGCAGCGCGATCAATACCGGCACCGAAAATTCAGCGGCGGAATAAATGCCGAATGGCTTCAGCGTCACACAGACCAACAGGAAAATCACCGTCAACGCGGCCAATAGAATCGTCAGCGCGATTTCGTTCGGAGTCTTTTGGCGCTGCGCACCTTCCACCAGGGAAATCATCCGATCCAGAAATCCTTCGCCGGGATTGACGGAGATGCGAATTCTGATTTCGTCCGACAGCACCCGCGTGCCGCCGGTGACGGCACTGCGGTCACCGCCGCTCTCGCGAATCACCGGTGCCGATTCTCCCGTAATGGCTGATTCGTCCACGGTGGCCGCGCCTTCGATGACATCGCCGTCGGCGGGAATGATTTCGGTCGCGCGCACCAGGACAACATCTTCTTTGCGGAGTTCCGTGGCATTGACTTCTTCAAATTGTCCGTTCCTGCCGATGCGGCGCGTTCTGGTCTGGACACGCGTTTTCCGCAAGGCCTGGGCCTGGGCTTTGCCCCGGCCTTCGGCCATCGCCTCGGCAAAATTGGCAAACAACACCGTGAACCATAGCCAGAGCGCCAATTGAGCGATGAATCCGCGATCCGCCCGTGCGGTGAAGATCCCGACGGTGGTCAGCGCCGCGCCGACCATGGTCACGAACATGACCGGGTTTTTGATCATCAGGCGGGGGTCGAGCTTTTTGAAAGCATCAATCGTCGCCGGCCCGGCGATTTTCCAATCAAATAGAGAAGGAGGTTTCTGTGTCATAGGGTGAAAGCGCGAATCAATCAATAGAGTTTTCCCAGAAGCGTCTGAAAGTGCTCGACAATCGGCCCGAGTGTCAGGCAAGGCAGAAAGTTGAGCGCGCCGACCAGCAGGACCGTGCCGAGCAGCAACAGGACGAAAGTGAAGCCCGAAACCGGAAATGTGCCTGCACTCAGCGGAACGATTTTCTTTTGGGCCAGCGATCCGGCCATGGCCATGATGGGCACGATCATCAGGAAACGACCGATCAGCATGGCGAGGCCGATGGTTGTGTTATACCATGGCGTATTGGCACTCAAGCCGGCGAAGGCGCTGCCGTTATTTCCGTTGGCGGAACTGAATGTGTAAAGGATTTCGCTCAGTCCATGCGGGCCGGAATTGTTCAATCCCGCCAGTCCCCATTGACTGACCGACGCCCAGGCGGCAAAGCCGAGAATGGAGAGTGCCAACACCAGCAGCGCCAGCATTGCCATTTTGACTTCGTAGGATTGGATTTTCTTGCCGAGGTATTCCGGTGTGCGCCCAACCATCAGGCCGGCGATGAACACGGCGATCACTACGAAAACGAGCATGCCGTAGAGCCCCGCGCCCACGCCGCCGATGATGATTTCGCCGAGTTGAATGTTGAACAACGGAACGAAGCCGCCCAGCGCAGTGAAGGAATCGTGCATGGAATTGACCGCGCCGCAGGAAGCATCGGTGGTGACTGTGGCGAACAAGGCGGAATTGAAAATGCCAAAGCGGACCTCTTTGCCTTCCATATTCCCGTCTGCCACAGCCACCCCGAGCTGCTGGTGAATCGGGTTCCCCCTCGACTCCGCCCACCAGCAAAGCAACACGCCGCCCAGGAACAACAGCATCATGGCCGACCAGACCGACCAGCCGTGTGCCTGGTTCTTTGTCATGCGGCCGAGGTAATAGGTCAGGCCGCTGCCGATCGTGAAAATGGAGAGCATCTGGATGAAGTTGGAAAGCGGCGTCGGGTTTTCGAACGGATGCGCGGCATTGGCATTGAAAAAGCCGCCGCCGTTCGTGCCGAGCATTTTGATGGCGATCTGTGATGCCACAGGCCCTTGCGCAATGGCTTGCTCCTCCACTTTTTGATCCACCATGACCGGCGTATTGGTCATCACCGGCTGGCCTTTCTCGTCGAGCTTCGGCACATCGACCATCATTGCCACGCCGTTGGTCATTACCGGCTGGCCCTTGGAATCCAGCTTGGGCGCTTGAACCAGGACAGCGACGTTCGTTGTCACGGGTTGGCCCTTGTCATCGGTTTTGGGTACCTGGACGGTGTACGGCTCTGTGAGTTTGGCTTTGGTGTAGGGTTTGAAGTTTTGAATCATTCCTTGTGAGACAAGGAAAACGGCAAAGACCAGGCAAATCGGCAGCAGCAGGTAATACGTGATGCGCACGAGGTCCACCCAGAAGTTGCCAATCGTTTGGGCCGTGTGCCGTGCGATGCCGCGCACCAGGGCTGCGGCAAGAGCGATGCCGGTGGCCGCTGAAGTGAAATTGTGAATCACCAGGGCGACCATCTGCGAGAGGTACGACATCGTCGATTCCCCGCTGTAACTCTGCCAATTGGTGTTGGTGGTAAAACTGGTCGCGGTGTTGAACGCCAGATCGGGGCTCAGCGGGCCAAAACCCTGCGGGTTGAGCGGCAGCAGGTGCTGGAATCGCAGAATGGCATAAGTGAACAGGCAACTCACCAGGCTGAACAACAACATGGCAAAGGTGTATTGCTTCCAGCCCTGCTCCTGGCCCGGCTTCACACCCATCACCCAGTACGTCAGCCGCTCCAAAGGTTTTAGAACCGGATCAAGCCAGGTTCTTCCGCTGGCATCGAGCACTCGAACCAGGTAAAGGCCCATGGGCTTGGTAATCAAAGCCAGGAGCCCGACAAACACAGCAAGTTGCAACCAATCAATTGAGCGCATGGGAATTCCTCAAAACTTTTCCGGCCGTAGCATGGCGACGAGCAAATAGATGAACAGTAACAGGGCAATGATGCCCGCGATTAGATTTTCCATAATCACTCCTAGAGCTTTTCGCAGAACGTTGCGTACAGGCCAGCAATGACAAAGAAAGCAATGATTACAATGATGTAGATCAGGTCACTCATACAAATGCTCCCGGGTCATTCTCCCGCCCGGCCATCCGGATTGAGAGATCGCTGTCGATTTCTATGGGGGTTTTCTTCTGCAATACACTGGTCATATTCGTGGGTGCATACTCCGTCGTGTTCTGTTGCCGGGGTAGTTAAATTGAGGGTCGATTGCGTAAAAAAGATGTTAATGCGGCCGGAGCGCGCGGATTGCGAAGTCCCGTCAGGGACGACCAGGAATCGCCTGCGGTTTGAACCGCGGGGTGACGGACAAAGCGGGCGATCCTGGAGAACGCCGGCGAAGCTCATGGTGGGAATGCAATCCGACTCCTGTCGCCAATATTCTCTTTTCACGGATGCGGCGCTCATTACAATGCGGGCATGGGCTTCCTGAAAGTTCAAGGGCTGGTCAAATCCTTCGGCGCGGTTCGCGCCGTGGATTGCATCGGGTTCGAGGTGCAGCAGGGTGAGATCTACGGATTGCTGGGACCCAACGGGGCGGGCAAGACGACCACTATTTCCATGATCTCCGGACTGCTCAAGCCGGACAGTGGCGAGGTCAGGGTCGCCGGCATGCCATTCTGGTCGGATCCGCAGCAGGCGAAACGGATCATGGGAGTTGTCCCGCAGGAACTGGCGATTTACGAGGAACTCACCGGGCGCGAGAACCTGGAATACTGGGGCCGACTGGCGGGCTTGAGCCCCGGCGACGCCAGATCGCGCGCAGCCGAAGTTCTGTCTGCGCTCTCACTGACGGATCGCGCCAACGACGCGGTGAAGAATTACTCCGGCGGGATGAAGCGGCGGATCAACCTGGGCTGCGCGCTGCTGCACCGCCCCCAACTCCTGCTGCTGGATGAGCCGACCGTGGGCATTGATCCGCAGGCGCGCTTGAACATTCTTGAATTCATCCGGGGCCTGCGCGCTTCCGGCACGGC
>JBEKFT010000249.1:0-3834 GCA_050013175.1 Verrucomicrobiota bacterium | reverse complement strand
GGCCAGTGTGCTGCCAAATTCGCCAAGAATGATCGGAGCGATGTTTTCTCGGAACAGGTAACCCCAGGACGCATCCCAAACGGCGGGAAGGTTCGTGGGGTAATTCGGAGCGCTGAACCAGGTCTGCGGGAAGATGGAGGCCGGATAATCATGCGCCGAATAAACCAGCTGTCCCGGGACGTTGAGGCGCACGGGCGCCGCGCCCGCCGCCGAGAGATTCCCGCCCCACCAATAACTGCCGGAGGGACCGTTGTCAGTCCCCTCGACGATGATGAGGAGGTTCGAGTTCACGCTGAGAATCGCATTTCCACACCGTTCGGCGGCCAGTCGCCAGTCGTTGGTGCTGCCGTCGCCCCAGGTGGCGGGGCTGTGGGGTTCATTGTGCAGGTCCGCTCCCATCACCGTGGGGTTGCCTGCATAGCGCTGGGCGAGCATCGTCCAGTCACTGATCCAGCGCTGTTCCGAGTACTGGCTCGTGTACCAAAGCGCGGATTGCGACCCGGAATCGGGACGATGGCGGTCCAGGAAAATCCGCAGCCCGATCTGCCCGGCGTAAGCCACGACTGTATCCATGATCTGGATCGGCGTGAGACCCTGGAGATCGGGATTTTGGGAGTAATCGATGCTGTTTGGCGCGCTTCCTGGATCGAAAGCCTGGTTGCAGTACGGCAGCCGAATCACATTGAACCCGAGCGATTTCATCTGATTCATCATGCTTTTGTATCCGCGGGTCCACAGCCCGTGTGGGGAGTAATTGGCGGTTTCCAGACCGAACCAGGCTACGCCGCTGAACTTCACCGGCTGATTGTTGGAATCCAGGATTTGATTGCCGCTGGTGTGATAATATCCCGGGGCCGGGCCGCTTGAATTGCCCCTGGTAATGGACATGTCGTTCACCGAGATCGCCGGCAGGGCGCCGATTGTGATTGCCAGCGCCTGGGTGGCGACCGCGTTGGTGGCGTCGGTAACACTGGCGGTGAAGTTGAACGTGCCGTTGTTGTTTGGAGTTCCACTGATCACTCCTCCGGTGGAGAGTGTCAACCCGTCCGGCAATGACCCGGCGCTGACCGACCACGAGCAGGGAGGTTGACCGCCGGCGGCCAAGAGGTTGTTCGAGTAAGCCAGGCTCACGCTGCCGCCGGGCAACGGCGAGGTGGTGGTGATTTGCAACGGCTGACTTCCGGTGCCAGTCACCGGCACGCCATTAAGAATATAGTTTGTCGGGGCCGCGAGGCCGCCCGGCGACGCCTGATAGCCGAAGGTGACAAAGCCTCCCGCTGGAATGGTGGCGTTGTATCCCAGGTTGGTGAAGACTTGGTGCGTGCCCGTGCTGCTGCCCGTGAGCGCACAATTCCAAGCGCCCTGAAAGGATGCGATCGGCTGGTCGAATTCGAAAACCCAATTATTAATGGCAGTGGCGCTATGATTCGTGATGTACCAGTTGGCCACATAGCCTGCGCCCCAGTCGCTCTGGATCTGGTAAGAGATGGTAACGTTCATCGATTGGGCTGCCATTGTGAACGGGAGGAGAATCGACGCGAAGAACCAAGCAAAGGCGTGCTTCATATCACTTGCAGCAACAGTAGGATGCCTGTCGTCGCGCCTGCAAGGCCAAACTCGGGGCCGATTATCCGTATTTGAACGCAGGACTGCAGACGGCGACTCCAGGGCGGCGACGGCTCGTCGCCGGGAACCATTTGGTTTGACCAAACCCACCAGGAACGAGGCTGTCCTCATCCCGGTCCCGGCTTCTAGATCGCCAGCGTCTCCTCCTGCGTCAGCACGTGCAGGCCCTGCTTCTGCAGGACGTCGGAGGCGCGGGCGACGTCGTGGACTTCGACGACGAGGACGGCGCGGTTGTTGGCGACGAAACCGGAGGTGTTCTCGACGTTGACATTGTTCTTATGGAGGCAATCGGTCACGGCGTGCAACGCGCCGGGTTTGTCGGGCATTTCCACCGCGATGACATCCATGAGGGTGGCCGCAAACCCTTCCTGTTTGAGCGTGCGGCAGGCCGGCTCCGGCTGGCTCACGAGGAGTTTCATGACGCCATAGGCTCCGCTGCTCGCCACGGTGATGCAGCGGATGTTGATGCGGGCATCGGCCAGGATTTTGGCCACGCGGGCCACCTGCCCGGGTTTGTTCTCCGCAAAGACCGCGACGAGTTTGACAGTGTTCATTCAAAGTTTCCGGTTGTCGATGACGCGCCTGGCCTTGCCTTCGGTGACGGGCAGGGTGGCGGGCGGCACCAGTTGGACGCGGGGCTTGACCAGGATTTCCGCGCGCAATTTTTCGGCGATCTGGGATTGCAGGCTTACCAGATGTTCGACCTGGCCGTCGAAGCCCGCACCGGTCAATTCGACGCAGACGATCATCTCGTCGAGGCCCTCGAGACGGATCAGGTAGTTGCGGCCGATGCCCTGTGTGGCCATGAGCACGCGCTCGATCTGCTGCGGATAGATGTTCACGCCGCGAACGATCAGCATGTCGTCGGAGCGGCCGGTGATGCGGTTCAGCCGGCGATGCGTGCGGCCGCAGGGGCAGGGTTCGGGGATCAGGGAGGTGATGTCGCGCGTTCGGTAGCGGAGCAGGGGCATGGCCTCGCGGCACAAGGTCGTCATCACGAGCTCGCCCGATTCGCCGTTCGCGACCGGATCGCCGGTTTGCGGGTTGATGATTTCGATGATGAAATGGTCTTCCCAGAGGTGCATGCCCTGCTTGTGCTGGCACTCGAAGGCGACGCCGGGCCCGTTCATTTCGGACAGGCCGTAGGAATTATAGACATCCAGGCCGAGGCCCGTCTCGATCTTCAGGCGCGTTTCCTCGGTGTAAGGCTCCGCGCCCACGAACGCCTTGCGCAACGCCAGATCGCCGCGGGGGTTTACGCCCCGCTTTTCCAGGAAGTCGGCGAGGTAGAGCGCGTAGCTCGGCGTCAGGTGAACGAACGTGGTGCGAAAGTCCCGCATCAACATCAGTTGGCGCTCGGAGTTGCCCGGTCCGGCAGGGATGACCAGGCAACCGATCTTTTCGGCGCCGTAGTGGGTGACCAACGCGCCCGTGAACAGCCCGTAGCTCATCATGTTCTGGAACACGTCCTCCTTCGTGATGCCGGTCATGACGAAGGAGCGGGCGCACAATTCGGCGGCATTCTCCACGTCCGCGCGCGAGAAAAAGATCGCCTTGGGCTTTCCGGTGGTGCCGCTCGAGGTGTGCAGGCGAAGCGCGTCGTCCAGGGGCACGGCCAGCAGCCCGGCGGGGTAGTTCGCACGCAGGTCGGCGCTGGTGGTGAAAGGCAGGCGGCGCAGGTCGGCCAGCGACCGGATGTCTTCCGGCTTCACGCCCAGCTCGGCGAATTTCTGCCGGTAAAAAGGCACGCGTTCGGCGACGCGACGGACGGTGGCCTGAAGGCGCTGAACCTGGAGGTGTTCGAGGTCGGCGCGGCCGGCGGTTTCGATGGCTTGATCCCAAAACATCGCGGTCTTGCCGGCGCTGCGGACGCGGCGGAGGAACCGGCCGCGCCCGCAGTCACCGGGTCATTTCGCAGGTCTAGAACGTAAACATCATTTCGGCCCGCAGGAAATCCATCATGCTCCGGCTGGCGTAGTAGTCGCCCGGGAAGAGGAATTCGCTCCAGAGGTGGCCGCTCACGTGCTTGCTGAACTTGTATTTGAGGACAGCCTGGAGGTAATGGCCGCGAAAGTCGCCCGTCCCCGTGAATGCACTAGGCACAGTCGCTTGAGTGGGCACATCCTGATTCGCAAACAACGCGTTATAGGTAAGGCTGAAATTCATGTCCTTGATCGGTGTCAGGCTCCAGGTCGGCCCGAAGCGGAT
>JBEKFT010000248.1:0-3843 GCA_050013175.1 Verrucomicrobiota bacterium | reverse complement strand
CGGCGACAGTGCAGGCGTCAGCGTCGAAGTTGAAACCAAAGGCAGTGTTCATCCCTTGCCTGAAGTCGTTGAAGAGAATTTATTGCGAATCGGTCAAGAGGCCATTACCAACACGGTCAAGCATTCCGGCGCGAAGTGGGTGAAGATCGAATTGGAGTTCAATGCCAAGAACGTCATCTTGCAAATCAAGGACGACGGCAAGGGTTTCACGCCGGAGAATTGCGTTGGTCCAAACGACGGTCACTTCGGCTTGCTCGGCATGTCGGAACGAGCCAAACGTTTGGGCGGACAAATCGCCATAACCAGCGAACTCGGCGTGGGAACTGCGATTCGTGTCGAACTTCCAATCGAGCAGACGCAAACGCCAAAAGTGGTCAGCGAACCAGTAGATTATGAAGAAAACATCACCGATTCGGATTCTCGTTGCTGACGACCACTACCTCGTTCGAATGGGTTTGATAGCCATGGTCAACACGGAACCGGACATGGAGGTTGTTGCGGAAGCCGCCGATGGGGCTCAGGCGATTGCTCTGTTTGCGAGACACAATCCTGACGTTGGCTTGATGGACTTGCGCATGCCTGTCAAGAGTGGCACCGAGGCCACGGTTGAAATTCGCAAACGAAACAATGCAGCGCGAATTTTGATTCTGACAGCGCTTGATGGCGACGAGGACATTCATCAGGCATTGGAAGCCGGAGCCGCCGGATATGTGCTGAAAGACTCCACGGACGAAAAACTTTTGCCCGCCATCCGCGCCGTAGTGGCAGGACATCGTTGGATTCCCGAGGAAGTGGCCAAGCGCCTTGCGTCACGGCGTTTGTTTGAGGAGCTGACACCGCGCGAGTTGCAAGTCCTCAATCAACTTGCCAAAGGTCTGGCCAATAAACAAATCGCCGAAGTGTTGAACATCACAGAGAACACGGCCAAATGGTATCTGAAAAATATTCTGGCTAAACTCCGCGTTGCTGATCGAACGGAAGCCGTTGCCGTAGCCATTCAACGGGGAATCATCCGCATTTGATCACCTCTGCTCGATGCTGCGTTCCATTGGCGTCGGCAAGCTCCATTGCCCCCTGAAACCGTAGTTGCTACACTGGGGCCATGCTTGCTCTTGCCGCCGCCATTGCCCTTGTGCTTCCTGCACCCGAACCGGTCGCCATTCAGCACGTGTCGGTCGTCAACGTCGTCAACGGTCGAATTCAGAAGGATGTAACCGTTCTTTTGACGTACGGCACCATCACGGCCACCGGAAGGAAGATCCCGGTTGTGAAGACCTGCCGTACAAACCCGCTTGAAGACATCCACAACACCACAAGGATCGCCGCTGTCTTCGTCCGCGGCCGGTGTTTGGATCGGACCACTCTCGACCAAATGCTCAAGCACAAATCCGATTCCGCCGCGCTCCCAAGCCGCCAACGATGGGGTCTGGACAACGGCGATTAGGTTTATGTCTTTCATCCTGGCATTGGATCAGGGCACGACCAGTTCCCGCGCGATCCTTTTCGATCGCGACGGAGCGATCTGCGGCGTTGCCCAAAAGGAAATTCACCAAATCTTCCCGCAGGCAGGCTGGGTGGAGCATGATCCGTGCGAGATCTGGTCCAGCCAGATCGAAGTCGCCCGCGCCGCGCTCTCCAAGGCGGGGATAAAAGCCGGAGATGTCGCGGGCATCGGCGTCACGAATCAGCGGGAGACGACGGTGATCTGGGACCGCCGCACCGGCAAACCGATCCATAACGCAATCGTCTGGCAGGATCGCCGGACGGCCCGATTCTGCGACGATCTCAAGCGTGCCGGCCACAGCGAATGGATCGGGCGCAAAACCGGGTTGGTCGCCGACGCCTATTTTTCCGGCAGCAAAATCCGCTGGCTCCTCGACCACGTGCCCGGCGCCCGCGACAGGGCGCAGCGCGGCGAACTGGCCTTTGGCACCATTGATACCTGGCTGCTCTGGAACCTGACCGGCGGCGCACTCCACGTCACCGATCCCGGCAACGCCTCGCGGACCATGCTGTTCAACCTGCACACGGGCTCGTGGGACGATGAATTGCTCCGCCTGCTGAATGTGCCGCGCGAGCTGCTGCCCGAGGTGCGGTCGTCGAGCGAGATCTACGGCGAGACCGCATCGGGCGTGTTCGACGCGCCGATCCGGATCGGCGGCATCGCCGGCGACCAACAGGCGGCGTTGTTCGGACAGAATTGTTTTACGCGCGGCATGGCGAAAAACACTTACGGCACCGGCTGTTTCATGCTGATGAACCTCGGGCCGCGGCCCGTGGCATCGCGCCACCAACTGCTTACGACGGTCGCGTGGAAGACCGGTACCCGGACCGATTACGCCCTGGAAGGCAGCATCTTTATCGGGGGTGCGGTGGTTCAATGGCTCCGGGATGGGCTGGGTCTTATCAAGTCTGCTGCGGAGATCGAAGCCCTGGCGGCCAGCGTCCCGGACTGCGGCGGGGTTTATTTCGTGCCGGCGTTTGCCGGACTGGGCGCGCCGTACTGGGACCAATACGCGCGTGGCACGATCACCGGCCTGACGCGCGGCACCACAGCCGGCCATATCGCGCGCGCTGCGCTGGAGGGAATCGCCTTTCAGGTCGCCGACGTGCTCGAGGTCATGACGAAGGATTCTCGTGTTGCGGTGAATGAACTGCGCGTGGACGGTGGCGCTTCAGCGAACAATCTCCTCCTCCAATTCCAGGCGGATCTGCTCCGGGTGCCGGTCGTCCGGCCCAAAGTCGTGGAGACGACTGCCCTCGGCGCAGCTTACCTGGCGGGCCTCGCGGTGGGCTTTTGGAAGGATCGCAGCGAAGTCCAGAGATCCTGGCAGGCGGATCGCGACTTTGAACCGCAGCAGAGCCCGGACGAAGCCGCGCATCGCCGCAGCCGCTGGGCCGAGGCGTTGAAACGAGCGCGGGAGTGGGAAGAGCACACGAAGGTGAAGGGGGTTTCAATGACTAATGAGAAATGAGCAATGTTCATTAGTCATTGAGCATTGAACATTGAACATTGCAAATGGAACATCAAATCGTCTTTCGCAGTCCGATTCATCCGTGCAATCTGTGGCGCCAATGAACCGCGCAACCTTCCTGCAGCGAATCCTGGAGCGCCGTGAAGCGTGGGATCTGGCGGTGGTGGGCGGCGGCGCGACCGGTGTGGGCATCGCCGTGGATGCCGCCGCGCGCGGCTACGCCGTTGTCCTGCTGGAGCAGAGCGACTTTGGCAAGGGCACCTCCAGCCGTTCCACCAAGCTGGTGCACGGCGGCGTGCGTTATCTCCAGCAGGGCAACCTTTCGCTCGTGATCGAAGCGCTGAAAGAGCGCGGTCTCCTGTTCCAGAACGCGCCCCATCTCGTGCACGATCTGCCGTTCGTGGTGCCCAACTATCAATGGTGGGAAGCGCCGTTCTACGGCATCGGCATGAAAGTGTATGACTTGCTCGCCGGCAAATACGGTTTCGGCAAATCCGTGCTGCTCTCGCGCGAACAGGTGCTGCAGCGCATTCCCACGCTGGAACAGGACGGACTGCGCGGCGGCGTCCTGTATCACGACGGCCAGTTCGACGACAGCCGGCTGCTGGTCAACCTGGCACAAACCGCCGCCGAAAAGGGCGCTTGCCTGTTAAACTACGCCCGGGTGCTGCGCCTCGTGAAAGACGGCGACGGATCCATCGTTGGCCTTGAATTTCGCGACGAAGAGAGCGGCCGGGATAACAACTTCCGCGCCCGCTGCGTGATCAATGCCACCGGAGCGTTCTCGGATGAACTCCGGCGCCAGGACGATCCCGCAGCCGAACCCATGATCGCTCCCAGCCAGGGAGTGCACATCGTCCTCGACCGC
>JBEKFT010000247.1:0-3858 GCA_050013175.1 Verrucomicrobiota bacterium | reverse complement strand
TTCACGGCCGGCACCCTCCTCATCAACAACTATTTTTTGTATTCGGGTGACGCCCTCAATCTGACGGTCACCAACACACTTTCCGACGGCGGGACCGGATCCGGGAACACCATCCAGGTTCAAAACGGGTTCAATTTGTTCATCAAACCGCAGACGGGAGATTTGTTGGGAACAACCCTCCAGAGCACCGCGCCCACGATCACCGGCGAGACCGTCAAACATGTTTGGGCGGGCGAGGACCGCGGCCCCACTCCCGCCGGTTACCTCAACAACGCCGCCATCGGCCGGCTCACGTTGGTGTCCAACTCCGCCGCGGTCTTTGAGTTCAAGGGCGCCAGCACCAAACCCTTTGTGACCAACGCCCTGTATGCGGACCTGCTCGACTTGAGTTCCTTCGGCCAGGGTCTCGGCCTGAAGCAGCTCCAGATTGATCCGAACATGATCATTTATTACGCGGCTGTGAAGGTTTCGCCGACGAACCTCGTCTTCCCCAACCCCAATGGCCTGGTGCTGGAACCGGAAGAATATCTGGACGGCTATCAAACCCAGCCCGGCGGCGGCCGTCTGCGCTGGGTCCGCAATTACGCCGGGGCGAACAGTTCCACCAGCGTTCTGATCAACTCCAACGGTGTCATTCAGCTCCAGCTCGGCTCGATCAACAGCGCCCTGCGCAACAGCCAGATCATCGATTCGGACGGCAACGGCATTACCAACGCCAACGAAACCAGCTTCAAGGTGGCGCCTGTGGCGGTCCAGATCACCGGGAACGGGACGGTTTCTCCCAATTACGACGGCCAGGGACTGCTTGTCGGCGAGACCTATAAGATGACCGCGCAGCCTTCCGCCGGTGCGAAATTCCTGCGCTGGACGGGGGACATGACCTCCAGTCCGCCTGCGCTCACGTTCACGGTGCCCGCCGCCGGTTTGCAGTTGGTCGCCAATTTCTCCTATCCGGCCGCCGCGTCCTACAGCGGCCTCTTCTATGAGTCGAACGGAGTTGAGTTCCTGAAGTCGGGAGCCATCGGCCTGACCACAACCGCGAAAGGCGGTTATACCGGCACGCTCAAGACCGGAGCGAGGAACTACTCCTTCAGCGGACATCTCGATTCGAATGGCGGCGGCACCAACTCGGCCGGTCCCTATACCGTGCAGTTGCAGTTGAGCGACGACCAAATCACCGGCACCGTTTCGTCCAATGCAGTCTGGTCGGCGGACTTCGCACTGAACCGCTCCGTGTTCAACGGCACCACAAGCCGGGCCCCCTATGCCGGCAAGTACACCATCCTGCTGCCGGGATCGGGAGACCCGACCGATACGCAGAATCCGCAGGGCGATGGCTACGGCTTCGTGACGGTCAATGCCTCGGGCACCCTCCAGTTCAGCGGCGCGCTCGCAGACGGCACTCCAATGTCGCTGAGCGCAAAAGTCTCCAAAGACGGACTCTGGCCGCTGTTCTTCCGTGTCCCCAACGGGAACGGCCAGGTTCTCGGCTGGCAATCCTTCACGAACGTCGGCAGCGTGAGCGGGCTGTTCGACTGGATCAAGCAGCCGGCTCCGAACGCCAAGCGATACCCGCTCGGCTTCAACTTTCAAAACAATTCGCTCGGTTCGTCTTATGATCCTACAGTGGCGCCCGTGACAGGGTTCACCCAAAACGGACTTGTGTTGCAGGGCGCGAACCTCTCCGCACCCATCGTCAGCACGGTGACGCTCAACGCGGCCAACAAGGTCACCAAGACGGCGGGAGGCAACAGACTCTCGCTCACACTGACGCCGTCGCAGGGACTGTTCCGGGGCAGCACGCTCGATGTGAACTCGGGCAAGACGTTCAATTTCAGCGGCGCGATTCTGCAGAACCTGGGTTTTGGTTCCGGATTCTTCCTCACCACGAATCTGTGCGGGCAAGTGTACTTCGGCCCGTAACCGCAGACTTCAATTCGGGTTTTCGCGAGGGGATGATGCAAGGAATCGCGATGTGAAGATCGCGGCTGCAACCCCGGCGCCGACGCGTCGCTGTTGCAGTTTCATCGGTTGCACTGAGGTCGCCGGCCCGGCATGCTTGCCCCATGAACGTGTGCGGATTGACCGGCGGCATCGGCATGGGCAAGTCTGCCGCGGGACAGTGGCTGTCCCGGCACGAGGTGCCGGTCGTGGACACCGACCTCCTGGCCCGGGACATCGTCGAGCCCGGCGGGCCCGCCTTGCAGGAAATCCAGCGCGTCTTCGGACCGGGCGTCATCGGCGCCGATGGGCGGCTGCGCCGCCGGGAGCTGGCGCGCATTGTTTTTTCCGACACCGCCTCGCGCCTCAAGCTGGAAGACATCACGCACCCGCGCATTCGTGAACGCTGGAAATCCCAGGTGGATCGCTGGCGGGCCGAACAACGGCCGCGCGCGGTCGTGCTCATCCCGCTGCTCTTTGAGACGGGAGCCGAGCGGGAGTGCGACGCGACGATCTGTGTCGCATGTTCTGCGGCCACCCAGCGCCGAAGATTGCTGGAGCGCGGCTGGACTGCCGATGAAATCGAGCAGCGCATCGCCGCCCAATGGCCGATCGAGAAGAAAATGGCCAGGGCGGATTTCGTGCTGTGGGCGGAAGGCGATCTGGACGTCCTCGAAAGGCAGTTGAGCCGGATTTTTCACTCGCCCGGTCTGGCGCCGCTCTTTTCTGGTGTCGTTCCGGGAAGACTCTGTTAGAGTGCGGCCAACATGGTACTGACCCAGAAAGAAGTCCGGAGTCTGGTCGAGACGCAACACCGTTCCCCCCACGAACTGCTCGGCATGCACCCCTTGGGCGATAGCTCCGGCCTCGTCGTGCGCGCGCTGGTCCCCAACGCGGCCTCCGTCGAAGTCCAGCCGGCTCACGAGAAAAACAAGCCGGGCCTCAAGCTTAACCGCATGCACGAATCAGGGCTGTTCGAGGCAATCATCCCCTCGCCGCAGGGCGTGTACGCCTATGACCTCGTCGTCACTGACAGAGCCGGGAACGTGCGCCGCGGGCGCGATCCCTATTCATTCCTGCCGACGCTGGGCGAGTCGGACCTCTACCTGTTCGGCAAGGGCGACGAGCGCCGCATCTACGAGAAACTCGGCGCCCAGTTGCGCACCATCGACGGCGTGCCCGGCGCCAGCTTTGCCGTCTGGGCGCCCAATGCCCGGCGTGTCAGTGTGGTCGGCGATTTCAACAACTGGGACGGCCGCTGCCACGCCATGCGCACGCTCGGGGCCTCCGGCGTCTGGGAAATATTCGTTCCCGGCGTCGGTGAGGGTGAGCATTACAAGTTCGAAATCCACAACCTGCACGGACACCTCGTCCTCAAAACCGACCCTTACGGTTTTTTCTTCGAAACACCGCCTAAAAACGCCGCCATCGTGTGGGACACAAAAAAATTCAAATGGACGGACGAGGCCTGGATGCAGCGGCGGCGCGAGGGCAATCCCTTGCGTTCCCCGATGAGCATCTATGAAGTTCATCCCGGTTCCTGGCGGAAGAAGTCGATGGGCGAATCCTTGAACTATCGCGAACTCGCCGGGCCCCTCATCCAATACCTGAAACAGATGGGCTTCACGCACGTCGAATTCATGCCCGTCGCCGAGCACGCTTTTTATCCTTCCTGGGGTTACCAGATCACCGGCTTCTACGCTCCCACCAGCCGTTATGGCACGCCGGCCGATTTTCAATTCCTGGTCAATGCCTTCCACGAGGCCGGGATCGGCGTGCTGATCGACTGGGTGCCCGCGCATTTCCCGCGCGACGACTGGGCGCTGGCGCGGTTCGACGGCACGGCGCTTTACGAGCACCAGGACCCGCGCAAAGGCGAGCACCAGGATTGGGGCACGCTGATCTTCAACTACGGCC
>JBEKFT010000246.1:0-3868 GCA_050013175.1 Verrucomicrobiota bacterium | reverse complement strand
GAAACAACTAGCGCAGCGAAGTCAGAACCATGGGAGAGCGGGTCTGCGACCTGCCGCAGGCTTGGCATGAGATGGCGTGCTGGAAGGTTTCGAGGGGAACCGTGTTCTCCGAGCTTGCTGCGGCTCACAGAGCCGCGGTCCGGCGCGCGGGTCTATGACCCGCAGCAGGGTTGGCCATGGGTGGGGCGTGTGGAGCATGCCGTCCGTGTGGATGTTACTGCGTTGCTGCGGCTCACAGAGCCGCGGTCCGGCGCGCGGATTTTTGGCCTGCAGCAAAAGCACGCAAAGGGGTATTGAATTCAACCGCCGCCTTCTGAGAGCATGCTCCCATGCGGATCTCGGTCATCGTTCCGGCGTTCAATGAAGAAAAATTGATCGGCGAGACGCTTCGCCGCATCCAACTGGCCCAGGTGGCTTTCTCACGCCGCAACTGGGACGTCGAACTGATCGTTTGCAACAATAACTCGAGCGACCGCACATCCGAAATGGCGCGGGCGGCGGGCGCCACGGTGGTGTTCGAACCGGTCAACCAGATTGCGCGCGCCCGAAACAGGGGCGCCGGGGCCGCCTCCGGCGACTGGCTCGTTTTCGTGGACGCAGATTCGCATCCGAGCGCGGAATTATTCGCGGAATTGGCGGCGCGGATTGAATCGGGCCGCTGCATGGCCGGCGGCTCCACGATCCGGTTGAATGGGCGCCATCGGGGAGGAGACGCCGTGACGTGGGTGTGGAACCGTGTCAGCCGAACGCTGTCCTGGTTCGCCGGCTCGTTCATCTTCTGCGATGCGGCCGCCTTCCGGAAGATCGGCGGGTTCGACAACGAATTATTCGCGAGCGAGGAGATTGATTTGAGCCGCCGGCTCGGGCGGCTGGCCCGCGCGGAGCGGAAGCAGATCGTGATTCTGCACCGGCACCCGATCGTGACGTCACCACGGAAGCTTCATCTGTACACCGGCCGCGAGTATTTTGGATTTCTCGCCAGGACGGTGTTTTCGGGGGGGAGGACTTTGAGAGATCGAGGCTCCTGTTTCACCTGGTATGACGGGCGGCGGTGACCGAGGGGGCGCATCCGCGCACTGCCCCGGATTGCGAACAGGCCGGAGCGCGCGTTTAGATCCTGTGTGAAAAACCGGAATGGGTGGCACGGGCCACTGGCCAGTTCCACCGATTTTACACATAGGCTCCTTACGCCGCTTCATCGTTCGGAAGCCCACAGGTCGATCGTTTCGTCTCTGCCCGCTCGGATACTGAAGCGGCCCGGAGGCCGCGCGCCGGGGGCAGTGTGCGGATGCGTCCTGATTGCGCCGCAGCCCGGTAAACCCGGAGCTGCTCGTGCGAATACCGTCCGCCCAGCGATTCCACCGCTCCGCTCAGATTCATGAATCCATGCCTCTTGAACACCGCGGCGATCTCCCCCTGGGCCTCGAGGTTCAACACCCGGTCGAGCTCCACCGCTTCACCTGCTTTGATCGCCGTTGCCAGATGACCGAGGATGGTGCCCGGCAACAAGGCTCGTCTCCGGGCGATCTCCTCGACGGAACAGCCCGCGCGAAACAAACCCAGGGACTCCACGACCGTCACGGTGAGCTTCGATCGCATCGGGACGGCTGGAGCGGCGACTGAATCATCGGCAAACACCTGGCGCGGATGAGAACGCAGATGCGTCGCGATCGCTTCCATGAACCCGGCGCCGAACTCGCGCAGCTTTTTGTCGCCCACACCGCTGATCCGGGAAAACTCCGAATCGTTCTGTGGGTAATACCGCGCCATCTGGCGGAGCGATACATCCGAGAACACGATGTAAGACGGCACACCCCCCGCGTCGGCCAGTTGCTTGCGAAGCTGCCGGAGGGTGTCGAACAACTCCTCGTCGCAGGCAATTTCACCGGCGCGCTCTTTTGCCGCCTCCGGCGCGGCCACGGGCCGCGTGAGCGTGATGTTTCGCCGGGACTTCAGCGCCCGGCGCCCTTCCTCCGTGACTTCGGCCGCGTTGAATTTGCCCGGGTCCTGCCGCAGATACCCCAGTCGCACCAGTTCCCGCCCGATGGCTGCCCACTCCGCGCGGCCATGTTCGGCGCCGATGCCATACGTGGACAACCGGTCGTGGCCCCACCGGCGGATTTTCTCCGTCGCCGCGCCGCAAAGCACTTCGACGACGTGCTGGATGCCGGCGCCAAAACCGCTCTTTTCGTGGATGCGATGGACGCATGACAAAAACTTCTGCGCGGCCACGGTGCCGTCCCAGGTCTGCCGCGGCGCGAGGCAGTTGTCGCACCCGCCGCAATTCCGCGGCCCGGCGGCTGCCTGCTCCTGCGAGCTGCCGCGAACCGTGGAGAGCTTGCCGACAAATGTTTCCCCGAAGTAATTCAGCAGATGCGCCCTCCGGCAGGTGGCGCATTCGGCGTAATGCACCATCTGCTCCAATTGCGCCCGGGCGATCTCCCGTTCCTTTGGATCCGGCTTCTCGTCGATGAACCGGCCGTACTTGATCCGGTCGCCCGGACTGAACAACAGCAGGCATTCGCCCGGGAGGCCGTCGCGTCCCGCGCGCCCCGTCTCCTGAAAATAACTCTCGATGTTTTTTGGCAGGTCGTGGTGGATCACGAACCGCACGTTCGGCTTGTTGATGCCCATTCCGAACGCGATGGTCGCGCAGACCACGCGCACCTCGTCACGCAGGAATGCCTCCTGGGCTCGCGTCCGCTCCGCGGCCTCGAGGCCGGCATGATACGCCGCCGCCGGGACGCCGTCCGCGTTGAGCTTGCCCGCCAGTTGCTCGACCGTCTTCCGGGCTTGGCAGTAAATGATCCGACTCTCGCGCGGACGGGCCCTGACGAAGGCCAGAACCTGCCCGTAAGCGCCGGCTTTTGCCGAAACCCGGTACGTCAGATTGGGCCGGTTGAAACTGGCGGTGTAACAGACCGGTGAACGCAAATGCAGTTGGGCGACGATGTCGCGCCGCACCCGCTCGGTGGCCGTGGCGGTCAGTGCCATCATCGGCACCCCGGGAAACCGGTCGCGCAGCGTCGAGAGCTGCCGGTATTCCGGCCGGAAATCATGCCCCCATTCACTGACGCAATGCGCCTCGTCCACGGCGAACAGGTTGACCTTCCAGCGTTCCAGGTCTTCGAGAAAGCCGGACAGCAACAGCCGCTCCGGCGCGACATAGAGCAGCCGGAATTCGCCGTTGTGCAGCGCGCGCAACCGCGGACGCGATTCGCCCGCCGGGAGCGAAGAGTTCAGAAACGTGGCCGCCACCCCCGCCGCCCGCAACGCATCCACCTGGTCTTTCATCAACGCGATCAGCGGCGACACGACGACCGTGAGCCCCGGGAGGATGAGGGCTGGCAACTGGAAGCATAAGGACTTGCCGCCGCCCGTCGGCAGCAAAGCGAACACATCCTTGCCCTCCAGCGCGTCGCGGATGATTTCCTCCTGCAATGGACGGAACGAACTGAACCCGAAAACCCTTTTGAGTGCAGCCTCCAACTCCCCTGTTTCCCATTTCATGGAGGCGGAGTTTAGGGGGCGCCGGGATGGAATTCAACCCCGTACACGCTCACTCCGCCACGACGCGTACGGTCCGGCTTTGGGCCGCCCGCTTGCGCTGGTTCTCGTCCAGAATCTTTTTGCGCAGGCGCAGATTCTTCGGCGTCGCCTCCACATACTCGTCCGCGCCGATGTATTCGAGGGCGCGCTCGAGCGAGAGCTTCATCGGCGGACTGAGCTGGATCCCCTTGCCATCACCCGTCGAACGCATGTTGTTCAGCTTTTTTGCCTTGCACGGATTGACCGGAATGTCGTTCTCGCGCGCGTTTTCTCCGACGATCATGCCCTTGTAAATGGCGTCGCCCGGTTCCACCATCAG
>JBEKFT010000245.1:0-6265 GCA_050013175.1 Verrucomicrobiota bacterium | reverse complement strand
CCTTGATTGTGCTGTTCGCTTACGCGGTTGACAGTTTGTGGCGGAAGTATATGCAGCGGGCCGCCGCGGGCGCCAGGCCGGAGGAAAGTACCATGAAAGAATGGTGGGCGGGAGCCAGCCGGTTCGAGAAAGGCTGGGTGATCGGGTGTTTGGTTGCCTGCGCCCTCAGTTTGCTCGCGTGGCTCGCCTATCATGCCTCGCGTGAATCATTCGAACGCTATCTGCAATCCGTCCAAATCGACGAATTCGACGCGCCCGGGATCGCCCGGTTTAGCCTGCGCCAGGTGGAATGGTTTGTGTTCCTTTTTGCCGCGTCAGCCGGACTGGTGACTTTGATTCTGGCCGGGACCTTTGCCGGCGCCCGCGCACGCTGGGGCCTCGTCCTGCTCGGCTCCCTGCTCGTCCTGGATCTCGCGCGGGCCAATCAGCTGTGGATCGTGTTCTGGGATCGCAACCAGCAGTACGCGAGCAATCCCATCATCGATCTTTTCAGAAACAAGCCCTACGAACATCGGGTTGCGCTTTTGCGTTTCCGGCCGACGCAACAACCCCTGCTCCTCGACCAGGTCTATCGGGTCGCGTGGCTGCAGCAGCAGTTCCCCTATTACAACATCCAGTCGATCGATTATGCCCAGATGCCGCGCATGCCGGAGGATCTGAAGGCCTTCCATGACGCGCTCTCTCCCTCCAATCTGACGGATCGGGCAAGGCTGCTGGGCCGCTTTTCCCAGCTCACCAATACGCGCTACATCGTGGGGTCTGCGAAACTCGAAAAGTTCCTGAACCAACGAAGCGATCCGCGCTTGCACCGGTTCCATATCGTCGAGCGCTTTGATATTGAGCCGCGGCCCGGAATCCTTGAACCGACCCAGCCAGGGCAGTTCACGGCTGCGCCCGCGGCAGACGGCGATTACGCCATCTACGAATTCGCGGGAGCGCTCCCGCGCGCCAGGATGTACAGCGCCTGGCAGGTGAGCACCAACGACCAGGCCACACTGGAGCACCTTCTCCAAGCGTCATTCGACCCGGAGCAAACCGTGATCGTGGCGGGAGGATTACCCGGCGAATCGGCGATGGCCGCCACGAACCAAAACACCGGCACGGTCGAAATTGCCAGTTACGCGCCGAGAGATGTCGTGCTGAAGAGTGACGCGCCCGCAGCTTCCGTGCTGCTGCTGAACGACCGGTTTGATCCCAACTGGACCGTCTGGGTCGATGGCAAATCCGACCGGGTGTTGCGCTGCAACTATCTCATGCGGGGCGTCTATCTTCCTCCGGGCGAACACAGGATCGAGTTTCGCTTCCGGCTGCCGTCCTGGACGTTGGCAGTCAGCCTGACGGCGACTGCCATCGCACTGTGCCTCATCGGCGTGGCCATCGTGACGGGACGTCGAAGCAATCTCGCGACACCGACTGCGACACCTCCACCCGCTCCGCAGGGCGGATCCATGTCACCGACGGCGCGAAAGAAAACGGCGCTCAACGGCGCGGCCCGATCCCGCAAAAAGGACAAAAAGGAATCTCCTTCTCCCTGAACGGCAGGGCACGAACGCCGCATTCATGCGGCAGAGCCAGGCCCCATCCAAGCCGGTGAAAACTCCCATTCACGAGTTCTTCCGCGACGTTTGACCATACTTGGATCATCGGCCATGCGCCGATTGGAACTCCAACTCCAGGGCCAATTCATGAAGGGAGTGATATCGGGGCGGGGATGGCCTCGTCCCCGGTTCTCTGGATTTTCAGCAATCTAACTGGGGACGAGGCCGTCCCCACCCCCTCATGAATTGGCCTGCTCCAACTCCGGCGGACAGAATTTGAAATTGCCAGCGCCGCGAACTGTAATACTCTCCCGGGGAGGCTATGATCTGGACCGCTCCTTCTGAAAAAGACACCGACAACGCCGCGCTGGAAAGGCGCCTCTGGGACGCCGCCGACCAGTTCCGCGCCAACTCCGGCCTCAAATCTCAGGAATACTCGGCACCCGTTCTTGGCCTGATCTTCCTGCGCTTCGCCGAAGTCCGCTTCGCCAATCAGCGCGCCAAGCTGGAAAAGGCCGGGGCGAAAGGTGGGAACGGGCACAGCCCGAGGCGCGGCAGCCGTGTTGATGACCCGACTGGCGAAGAAGCCAGGGCGAAGATTGAGGAAGTGTTCGGGGGAGCACACGCGCCCTCGCGGTCAACCCCGGCCGCTACGTGGGCGTGGCCGCCGGCGAAGCCGTGAGCGACGAGGACTTCAAAGAACAGCTCGAAACGCTGAACGAGGAACTCGAAACTCTGAACACCGCCGCGCGGGAACTGGAGGCGACGATTGCGGATAACGTAACCGAGATTCTTGAGGCATGAGCGACGAGTCGAACAAACGACCTGCTTCCGGCTCCTCTCCCACTGGGAGAGGAGAACGAAACCGTCTGGCTGACCCAGCAGCACATGGCCGACTTGTTTCAGACGACGCAGCAAAACATAAGTCTGCACCTGCAAAACATCTACGAGGAAGGCGAATTGCAGTGCGGGGCAACTCACAAGGATTTCTTGTCAGTTCGGCGGGAAGGCACACGCGAAGTCACACGATCGGTCGATTTCTACAACCTCGACGCCATCATCTCCGTCGGCTATCGCGTCAAAAGCGCAGTCGCCACCCGCTTCCGCATCTGGGCCACGCAGAAGCTCCGCGAGTTCATCGTCAAGGGCTTTGTCCTCGACGACGAGCGCCTGAAGAATCCCGACCAGCCCTTCGATTATTTTGAAGAATTGCTCCGGCGGATTCAGGACATCCGCACCTCCGAACGGCGGTTTTACCAGAAGATCACCGACATCTATGCCACCAGCATCGATTACGACCCCACCCAGCCGGTCAGCGTCGAGTTCTTTCAAACCGTGCAGAACAAAATGCATTGGGCCATTACCGGCCAGACGGCGGCGGAAATCATCCATGCCCGTGCCGACGCCACCAAGCCGCACATGGGGCTGACAAACTGGCGTGGCGCGAAGGTCCGCAAGCAGGACGTCACCGTCGCCAAGAATTACCTCGACGAGAAGGAATTGGCCGCCCTGAACAATCTTGTTGAGCAATACCTCGTCTTTGCCGAAGGCCAGGCCATGCGCCGCGTCCCCATGCACATGCGCGACTGGATCACCAAGCTCAACGGCTTCCTGACCTTGAACGAACGCGCCATTTTGAATCATGCGGGGAAAATCTCCCATGAACTGGCCAGGGAAATGGCCGAGGCGGAATACGAGAAGTTCCATTCCAAACAGATTGAGCGATCCGACCAGGCCGAGGGCGATTTTGACAAGGCCGTCAAACAATTGCCGCCTCCACGCAAGCGGAAGAAGGGACGGGCGAAGTGAGCGGCGCGGCCACCCAGCGTGCAGACGCGAAACCTCGAACAAACCATCGCCGGCAACGTGGCCGAGATTCTGGAGGGATGATATGAGTGACAATTCTCGGAAAACAATCGAATGCTTTGCAGATCTTCATGAAGCAATCGAGGTAGGTGAGGTATGCCCCACCCCTATACCGAAGATCAGCTTGTCGAGCAGCCTGCCATCGGTTTGTTCGCAGAGCTTGGCTGGACCACGGTGTCAGCGATGGAGGAAACCTTCGGTTCGATCGGCACGTTGCTGCGCGAGACGAAGGGCGAGGTGGTGCGAGTGGTGGATTGGGAGCATCCGGCGGACAACGATTTCCTGCTGGTCAACCTGAAGAAATCGGCAAAACCGAAAGGGGAGAAATGAGCCGGCCCTATCTCGTCGAACCCTTGTCCGTCGCGAAGCATCGGCGGAACGAATTTGTGTGCGAGTCCCGAGAGTTGACGGAATTTCTGCGGACGCGGGCGCGGAAGGAAATGCAGGCGCGCTCCTCCGCGTGTTTTGTCCTGGTGGCGGAAGCCGACCCGGGACGGATTGTGGGTTATTACACGTTGTCGCAAACCGCCGTCGTCATGCGGCAATTGCCGGAGGCGGTGACGAAGCGACTGCCGCGATACCCGCAGTTGGGGGCGACGCTGATCGGGCGGCTCGCCCGCGACATGTCCTGGAAAGGCAAAGCGGTGGGACGGCTGCTGCTCATTGACGCGCTGCGCCGGTGTGTTCGCCACAGCGCCGAGGTGGGAGCGGTGTTTGTGGTGACCGACCCCAAGGATGACAAAGCCCGCGCGTTTTACGAAAGCCACGGGTTCCGGGCGCTTGACGGGCGCAGGATGTTTATGCCGATGAGCGAACTGGTGGAACGCGAGGCCGGCGGATGGAACGTTTAGTCCAAATCACTCTTAACCGATTTGCGGTAAGCCCGGATTGACTCCCGCATGGCCGGGGTCGGCGGTCGCGGCGGTGCGAGGAGCGCCTCAACAAACCGCCGGGATTGGGCGGCATCAAGCTCAATCTGATTGCTTTGATTGACGACCTGGCGAGCCACTTCACGGATGTGCGTGATGATGAATTTAGCCATCGAGCGTCCCTGAATCGCGGCCGCTGTCTGGTACAGCTCCTTGTCCGCCGCCGTCACCCGGGCGACAAATCGCTGTCTTTTGGGCTCTTTCTTTACCAAAGTTGGCACGGCCAAAATGTATGCCTCCGTGGCACACATTGCAAGAACTGATTTTCATGCCCCACGCCTACACCGAAGACCAGCTTGTGGAACAGCCCGCCATCGGGTTGTTCGCGCAACTGGGCTGGACCACGGTGCCGGCATTGGAGGAAACCTTCGGCGCGACCGGCACGTTACTGCGCGAAACGCCGAGCGATGTGGTGTTGGTTTCCCGGTTGCGCGGGGCGCTGGAGCGGTTGAATCCCGTGCTGCCGCCCGAGGCCATCACCGGCGCGTTGGATGATCTGACCCGCGACCGTTCCGCCATGAGCCTGGAAGCGGCGAACCGCGAGGTGTATCTGCTGCTCAAGGAAGGCATCAAGGTTTCTGTGCCGGATATCCGGAGCGGGATGCCGGTGTTTACGCCGCGACGGTTTGAACGGCACATCACGGCGGGGGTTTCAGAGGTGTTCGAGCGCGTCCCGGGTACAGGTTCGGGACTATACGCACTGTCGGCACGGTCGCGAGGTTTTGTAAGTGCTTGCGGGAATGGTGCCCCGGGAAGGACTTGAACCTTCAACCAATTGATTAAGAGTCAACTGCTCTGCCAATTGAGCTACCGAGGCAACGGTAGAGCGGGAAAGATTGTGCCACCACCCGATTTTGTCAATAAGAGGATCGGTCACATACCTGAAACTGCCGGGCCACCTGGCGGGCCTGGGCAGGCAAACCCGAGTTTGTCGAAAAACTTCGCGACGCCGCCAGCCGCGAGAAAATCATGGCGGTCCTCCGAGAAGTCCGATAGCCGAACGGCTGCTCTTCGGCGATTGTTCTTCACCGCACGCCTGATTGCTGAGAGAATGGGCCAACGTCACCGTGGCATGTATCGGAGCATTGCATTTTGTTTGAGTTCGGGGCTGGCCTTGGCGCTCCTGACCGGCGGCTGCGCTGGAAACCGTCAGCAAGACGCCCTCACTGGCGGCGCCAGGAATGAATGGCTGGAACGGCCACCCCCTTTTATGACCGGACCCGCCGCCGTTTTTCTGACCAACCTGGACGGCTTCAGCGCGCAGGCGACCCTGACGATCCAGACGGCCGCGGCCGGCGCTCACACGATTTCCGGCCAGCTTCTCGAACGGCGGGGCAAGCTCTTCTTCGAGCCCCTTCCCGGCAAGTCCGCCGGGAAACACGCGGATCCGGGTCAGTTCAGCTTCATTTGGGATGCAGCCGCCGGGCGGGGATACGTCCTGAGCGAGGCCCTGCAAGGCTATGCGCCGTTCGGTTCCACCGTCCGGTTCGCCCCTCCCGCGATCCAACCCTCCGCAATTCCGGTGGAACCCTTCCAGGATCATCCGGTCAACGAGGCGATGGCCACCTGTCCGGCCGGCAACGGCAGCCCGGCGGCATTCCATCTCCTTTGCGCCCGGGACCTGAACGGTCTGGCGGTGCGGATCGAGTCCACCAACGAGCCGGTCCCATTCACGCTCACCTTGTCGAAGGTCCGGATCGATCGGCCGGCGGAGGGTTTGTTCGAGCCGCCGGAAGGCTTCACGAAATATCAAAGCGAGGAGGCCCTGCTGAACGAACTGGCGGCCCGGGAACAAAGCCTCCGGGGTCCGTCGCAGGAAAGGCATTCCTGGGCGGAGCCGGAGTACCCCGGAAGAAGCTCCGGCCCGGGCACCGGGCCCCCGAACCGGCTCGGCCCCTGATCCGGCATCCCGATGGGTTTGCCGGAGACTGG
>JBEKFT010000244.1:0-3871 GCA_050013175.1 Verrucomicrobiota bacterium | reverse complement strand
GCCGGCAATTTCCCGCTCTGGCTTGCGCCCGAGCAGGTCCGCGTCCTCACGCTGGGAGATGAGGAGCCGCTGGTGAACTATGCCCAAGGCATCGTGAACGAACTGCGCGCCCATTTTGTGCGCTGCGAGGCCGATTACTCCACCAACAAGATCAACGGCAAGATTCAGGACGCGGAAAAGGCCAAAGTCCACACCATGCTGGTCATCGGCGGCCGCGACATGGAAGCTGGGAACGTCAGTGTGCGTTTGCACGGCAAAGGCAACCTCGGCGCAAAGCCGAAGGGCGAAGTGGTGGCGGATGTTCTGGCGTCGATCAAGGAGCGGCGGGCTTGAGCGGATCGGAGCGCGGAGCGATGTCCCCCATTCATCCATTTGTTTCGGGGTGGCGACGGCCCGTCGCCAGTCATTCTTATTCGCAGTGCTCACCAGGCGACAAGCTGTCGCCTCCTCGATGGGAGTGAGCAATGCTTCGGGCTCCGGGCCGGGTCACGACTTGGCGCAGCCGAACAATCCCTCGCGCCGGATGATTTCGATCACGGGCGGGGGGACGAGTTTTTGCCAGGAGGCATCGCCGGCCTGGATCTGATCCAGGATGTCGTGCGAGCGAATCCGCAGGACGTCCTTGTTGAAGTTGCGGATTCCCTCGATGAAATGATTTTCCAGCAGGTGCGCGTAAATGTGTTTGATCTGCGGCGCGGCGGGGAAGGTTTCCGCGGTGACCAATTCACCGGTCTCGAAATCCAGGCTGGGATAAACGTAGAGCCGCCCGGAGTTCTTGAAGAGCTGGCCGAGGCCGCCGAGGAGGCCGCCTTCGCTGTTGTTGTAGAGGCTTTCGTCGAAGATCTCCTTCAGCTTGGACGCCCCGAGGGCGAGGGCGATGGGGCGATTGGTGTAGCCCGCCAGGTAGCCGGCGAGGCGATGGAACCGGAGGAAATTGGAAATCAAGACCGTTTTGCCGAGCACGCTGAGGGTGTCGGCGCGGGCCAGAAAATCCTTTTCATTGATGAATTCGCCCATGCGCAGATGGCGCAGGGTCATTTCCATCAGAACGACCGGTTCCTCGCCCTGGATCCGGGGCGACTGTGCGAACTGTTCCTCCGCGCGTTCGAGCACATCGAGCGTGGCGTTGGTGATGGGATGAAAGCTGCCGCGCTGGACCAGGACGGGTTTCTTGTAAAAGACTTCGGACCACTGGATCGCTTCGCCCTTTGCGGTGAACATCGCGGCTTCGGTCAGGCCTTGTTGGACCAGTTGCAGCGCCATGAGCCGGTTGTCCACGCGCGCAAAGGCGGGTCCGCCGAACTGGATCATGTCCACCTCCACGCGTTCCCAGGTCAGGTGATCCAGGAGCGTCCCAATGAGGGCCTCGGGGTTCTGGAACAGGTAGAACGCTCCGTAGATGAAGTTGACGCCGATGATGCCGAGCGCCTCCTGTTGGCGGGCGTTCTCGTTGTCGAGCATCCGCACGTGGATGAAGATTTCGGAGAACGCAGCACGGGGTTCGGTTTGAAAGCGGACGCCGAGCCAGCCGTGGCCTTCCTCATCCCGGGTGAAACTGCGCGTGGCCACCGTGTCGGCGAAGACGAAGAAGGCGACGCGGTCGCCATGCGATTTGTCGAGCCGCTCGACGAGCAAGGCGTATTCGTGGTCGAGCATGGCGCGAAGGCGCTGGCGGCTGACGTAGCGGTCGGCGTGGCCGTAAACCGCGTCGCTCACGGCCATGTCGTACGCCGAAATGGTTTTGGCGACGGTGCCCGCGGCGCCGCCGGCGTGAAAGAACCACCGGGCCACCTCCTGTCCGGCCCCGATTTCGGCGAAGGTGCCGTAGCGTTTGGCGTCGAGATTGATTTTGAGCGCCTTCTGATTCGCGTTCAGGATTTCGTTGGTCATAACCTGGAATCAGTATTCCGCAGGAGCTGTTCCGAGGCCAGCTTGAATCCAGGGCCGCGGGACGGGGTGGCGACGCCCGTCGCCAGTCAGATTGGAGAACTTCAAGGGTCCCTGGGGACGAGGCCGTCCGGTCCCCGGCGGTCTCCGCCTCACCGCTTGTCTTCAAACAGGCTCGGGGCCGATTGCCGCGCCAGGTCCTGGCAGCGGGCGAGGATTTCGGACCCGGACTCGCAGCCCAGCGCGAATTCAGCCAATGCCAGCGTCTCCGGCGCCTTGAGCCGGCGCACCATGAACTTCACCTGGGGCACCAGCGGCGGAGCGGCGCTCAATTCGTTCACGCCCAACCCGAGCAACAGCGCGGTCAGCACCGGTTCGCCGGCCATTTCCCCGCAAACACCCACCCAGATATTGTTCCGGCGCGCGGCGTCCACCGTCGCCTTGATCAGCCGCAGGATCGCCGGGTGCGTCGGCTCGTAAAGATGCGCAATCTTCTCGTTCATCCGGTCCACAGCGAGCGAGTACTGGATCAGATCGTTGGTGCCGATGCTGAAGAATTTTACACGCTTCGCCAGGGCATCGGCAATCATCACCGCCGAAGGAATCTCAATCATCGCCCCGATTTCCATATTCTCATCGAAGGGCACGCCTTCCTTGCGCAATTCCGCCTTGTACTCCTCGACCAGCGCGTTGGCCTGGTTCAATTCATCCAGCCCCGAAATCATCGGGTACATCATCTTGACGTTCCCTTCGGCCGAGGCGCGCAGAATGGCACGCAACTGGTTGCGGAATATGTCCCGCTCCTGCAGGCAGAAACGGATCGCCCGCCACCCCAGGAACGGGTTCATCTCGGTCGGCACCTGGAGATGCGACAGGAACTTGTCGCCGCCCAGATCAAAGGTTCGAATCAGGACCGAGTGCGGCTTCAGTGCCGTCACCACCTGCCGGTAAGCCTGATACTGTTCCTCCTCGCTGGGCAGGTGATCGCGGCTGATATACAGGTATTCGGTCCGGAACAGCCCCACCCCTTCCGCCCCGCACTCCAGCACCGCCTGGGTGTCCGCCGCTTGCTCGATGTTCGCCGAAAGAAAAATCCGGTGGCCGTCCAGTGTCACTGCCGGCTTTGAAATAATGTCACGGAGCTTTTCCTCCAGCGTGACCTGTTTACGAATCAGTTGACCGTACTCGAACAGCGTCTGATCGGTCGGATTGATGATGACGATCCCGTTGAACCCGTCGAGAAGCGCATATTGCCCGGACTCCATCACCTCGCTGGCGTTCTTCAATCCCACCACCGCCGGAATCCGCAACGACCGCGCCATGATGGCGGTATGCGAGGTCTTGCTGCCGATGTCCGTCGCAAATCCAAGCACCTTGCTCCGGTCCATCTGCGCCGTGTTCGAGGGGGTCAGGTCATGACTGATGATGATGCAGGGTTCCTTCAGATTCCGCACGTCCGCTCCGCCCTGCTGCCCCAGCAGGTTGTTCAAGACCCGGCCGGTGACATCCCGCATGTCGCCCGCCCGCTCCCGCAGATAGTCGTCCTCGATGGCGGCCAGCGTTGACGCATAGCGCTCGGCGACCTGGTGGAATGCGTATTCCGCGTTCACCTTCTCTCCGTTAATGGCACGCACCACCTCGTCGATCAACGTCCGGTCCTCCAGCACCAGCAGGTGCGCGTCGAAAATGCTGCCCTCCGCCGCTCCCATCGCTTCGCCCACCCTGTGCTGCACATCGAGGATGTCGTGCCGCGTCTGCACCAGCGCCCGTTCCAGCCGGTTGACTTCCTCCGGCAGCTCGGAGTCCGAGAGCGGACGTTTGGTGATCGCGTGCTGAGCTCTTCCAAGCACAAGGATTTTCCCACGGCAAACCCCCACCGAAACGGGAATTCCCCGGAATATCCTCTCTCCCCTGTGCAGCGGCTCAGGCATAAAATAGAATTATCCCAATGGCTGTTCTTTGGAAAGGAATTCTTGGCCAATCC
>JBEKFT010000243.1:0-3873 GCA_050013175.1 Verrucomicrobiota bacterium | reverse complement strand
ACAGGTGAACCGGGGCACGGTTTTTGGCATCGTGCTCCCGCGTGCATGACATGGACGCGGCCGGCACAATTCTGATCATCGAAGACGATCCGGCGATCGTTGTGGCGCTGCGGCGGGTCCTCGCCGACGAGGGCCACAATGTTTTTGTGGAGACGCGCGGTGACACCGGCCTCCGCTGCGCGGCCGCCCGCGCCTTCGACCTGGTTCTTTGCGACATCAAACTGCCGGGGCTCAGCGGCCTCGATCTGGTTCGCGAACTGCGCCAGACCCGGCCGCGGCTGCCGATCATCCTGATGACGGCGCATGGCACGACCGAAACGGCGATCCAGGCGACGCAGACCGGCGCGTTTGATTATCTGCTCAAGCCCTTCGAGATGCCGGAGATGATCGAACTGGTCGAGAAAGCGATTGCCGCCAGCCGGCTTATGTCCTCGCCCGTCGAACTGGGTACGCCGGATTCCACGCGCGATGCGATCGTCGGCAACAGCCGCGCCATGCAGGCGATCTACAAGGAGATCGGCCGGATCGCCTCCAAGCCCGTCAATGTCCTGATCCGCGGGGAAACCGGCACCGGCAAGGAGTTGATCGCCCGCGCGATCTACCATCACAGCGACCGCTCGAACGCGCCGTTTGTCGCCATCAACTGCGCGGCCATCCCCGAGACGTTGTTGGAGAGTGAATTGTTTGGCCACGAGCGCGGGGCTTTCACCGGCGCGAATCTGCGACGGATTGGCCGGTTCGAGCAGGCCAGCCACGGCACGATCTTCCTGGACGAAATCGGGGACATGACGCCGGGAACCCAGGTCAAGCTGATGCGGGTGTTGCAGGAAAAGTGCCTGCGGCGGCTGGGGGCCAAGGAGACGATTCCCGTGGACGCGCGCGTGATTGCGGCGACCCACCGGGATCTGGAGGAAGCCATTCGAAGCGGCCAGTTTCGCGAGGACCTTTTCTACCGCCTGAGCGTCGTGGTGCTTTCCCTGCCGCCGCTCCGCGAGCGCAAGGAGGACATTCCCGATCTGGTGAACTATTTCCTCCGCAAATACAGCTCCGAGCTGCAGGTGGAAAACCCGGCGATCCACCCGTCCGCGATCGAATACCTGCAATCCCAAAACTGGCCGGGCAACGTGCGCGAACTGGAAAATATGAGCCGGAAAGTCCTGCTCCTGGCCCGCGGTTACACCATCAGCGCGGACCACGTCCGGGCCACGACGGCCAAATCCGCCGTCACCGGGGACGGATCACCGGACCAGACCCTCCGTCAATATGCCGACGACCTTCTTGGGGCAGCGCGGCGGGGCGAGTTGCAGGATGCCCGGGCCAGGCTGCTCGATGCCGCCGAGCGGGAGATTTTCAGCAGGGCGATCGAGCTGGCGCGCGGCAACCAGGCCAAGGCGGCGCGCTGGCTGGGCGTCTCGCGTCTGACTATGCGTGAAAAGTTGATGCAGTTCGGGGTTCATCCCACACAGGAGACGCCGGATGACGGGTGAGTGGGCGAGAGGCGCCTGCCCTCCGTTTGGCGCCGCCCATTCGACGCTTCCGTCCGGGGTCAGAAACGATACTGCATGCTGGAATACAAGAGTTGCGCCTCGTAGTTGTTTTGCCCCCCTGACAGTTCATCCTGGTAGCGGTAGTAGCCGTACTTCAGGCTCAGGCGCAAGTGCTTGTTGATCCGCCGCACCAGCGACGCGGTGACTCCCTGTTCTTCCGTTCCGGCGCCGTAAGGCACCCCCACGCCCGCGTTATTGCTGTAATCGTCCGCGCGGTAGTAAAAATAGTCGAGGTTCAGGTCCGTCTTGTCGTCCAACACCAGCCCCGAGGAAAAACTCAGCGTCCAATAGTTGTTCTGGGCGGCGAGAACCGCCTGCGTGTAATCCGAGGCGGGGGTTTTCGTCGTGCTCAGCACATAGTTGAACGTGGCTTGCAGGTTCAATCGGGACCAGGGAATCCAACTGACGCTTTGGGAGAGAATATGGCTCCTCATTTCCGAGGATTCCACCTCGTCCAATCCCGATACCGGGTCCGGCGCCGTATGAATGGTGGACCACTGATACTCGTAGCGGCTGATCAGGGTCACGTTCTGCCAGGGCCTGAGCGTCAGCCCCGCGTTTGCGTCGTAGGTCTCGAAGTCCTGAATCACCAGGTACCCGGGGTACCGGGTCGCACTGTTGTTCGGGGTGCTGTCCAGGTTGTTGTCGTAATGATAGTCGTCGATCTTGTAGTAGCCGCCGGCGTCCACGCTGACGCGCCGGAGGGGATACCACCTCGCATCGACGCTGTATTTCTGGAAGAAGCGCGCGTCGTCGGTCTGATTCAGAACGCCGGGTGTTCCAATCCCCTCCACAGGACCCAACCCGCCGGCCTCGTTCAAATTCCCTTCGCCCTCCGTCCAATCTCCGCGGGCGCTGAAAACCCAGTTCGTCACTCCAGTATAGCGCACATCCAGGCGTTCGCGCACGTCCAGGACGTCCCCGCTGCCGGAGGCGTCAAAAGGAATTGCCGGGTCCGCCCCAAGGGTCTCCTGCCCGTTGACACTTGAATTGAGATCCTCCTTCTGCACACGCAAGGAGGGCACGATCGAGAATTGAGGCGTCGGTTTCCACAGGAGGTTCAGATCCATCACGTAGTCCCGCAGCCGCGATCCTCCGTTCAAACCGTAATAGCCGAAACCGTTTTGAGCGTTTGGCACATAACTGACATCGAAGTCGGAACCATAAATGCGGCTGCCGGAGAAACCGCTGTCCAGGTCCGAAAACGAGTAACCGGTGGAGAGCAGCAGATTCTTCCTGATCCAGGTTTCCGTCGAGGCGTTCGCGCTCAGGAGATCGTACGTCGTGCCCTCGCGGTCCGTGATCTTTTCCTGGACGGGCTCGCCGGGGTATTGGCTGATCTCAAGGGCATCGTTCAGCTTCCCCGTTTCATAACGCAAACCCAGGCTGATGTCGGTGGACTTGATGCGATGCGTCACGTCCAGTTGAAAGGCATCGCTGTGCTCGTCGATGTCGCGGATGGACGGGCTGAGACCCTGGGCCAAAGAGCTGCCCGGCGGATTCACGTATCCCCAGCTCGTGGAACCCTCCTGTCCGTTCCGGAAATCGTGGGTGTATTTGAACGTAATGTTCGGCACGTTCTCCAGCCTCAGCCCGGCTTCGAAGGAAACCGACCCTCGATCCAGCGCCAGGGCGCTTTCCGACACCGGATACCAGGCGCCCGACGGCGGGTAAAAGCCTCCGTCGCCATTATACCAGGTTCGAAACTGGTCATACGTGACCTTGAGAAATCCGAGCTTCTCGCGCGTGACTCCCAGGCTCAGCTTGTAATCGTGTTCGTCGATCAGCGCATGGCCGTCCGCGGTAACCGTGGTCGTCTTGTCGAGATCGTGCTGGTAATGGAAATCGCTGATGCCGCCGAAGGGTCCCGGGACACTCTGCTGCGTCTGCTGGAACTGGGCTTTGCTGCCGCTCGTGATGAACCCGCCGGTCGAAAGCTCGATCCAATTGTCGTAGGAAGCGCCTCCCCCCTCGAACAGCTCCTGCTGGCTCAAGGGCGCGACAACGGCCGGTTCCGGCGCATTGGTTTCGGCCGCCGAAAGGGTGGATACCGCCGCGCCCAAGGCGAGCAACGCGGTTCCCTGCCGCAGGATTCGTCCGCTTTGGTATGGCCTTCTGGGTTTCATCGGCATTCGGGTCGCTGGTTAAAACCGCAGGGAGGGACTCACCCGGGACCCGTGAACCGCTTCATGACAGCCGGCCGTCCAGCAGGTGCCTTCGCGCAGGCGCAGGGTGTGGTCCGATCCACCAATCAGAATGCCGCCGCCCGGCACCTGCTGTTGGAAATGGCATTTGAAGCAAAGGTTTGCGTCCCGGACCGTCAGAA
>JBEKFT010000242.1:0-3894 GCA_050013175.1 Verrucomicrobiota bacterium | reverse complement strand
GCGGTCGTCTTCCTCCGTCCCGCCCGGCGCGCCATACTTGTACGGCGGATAGCGTTTGTCCGCCATGCCGGAGTAATACGGCTCGCCATTGAGCGCGGGCCGCGCCGGATGCGAATGGAAAATCTCGGTCAGATACCAATAGGCGTCGTGCTCCCGCAGGTTGCCGATCTCGTGAAACGTCAGCCATTTGTTCTGATCCGGGCCGCCAAAATTCATCAGGCTCGAGACCGAGGCGTTGCACGACGCCAGCGTGCCAAACGGCGGCGCTCCGTATTTCTCGATGACACGGTTGGCGGCCTCATTGAGCTGTTTCGTCGTGGCGGTCATGGCCGGGTAATCGTAATGGACCGGACTGAAAAGGCAGTTGTTCGCCTGGTAACGGCTCCAAACATATTCGACGTAACGGGTGTAGGACTCCGGCCAGTCGTAATACTTCGCCCAGCACGCCGTCATGTCGCGCCGCGCCGCCTCGATCATCGGAATGAATCCTTGCGCGTTCAGATAATCAATCTTCCGGTCGAGGAACTTGAAGTACTCCGGATTGATGCGGTTCACGTCCGGAAACACCCGCTCGTAACCGGGCACCTTGCCGGGAAACAGAAACGCGCGGCCGCCTTCGTTCGACATGTCCTTGGCGCGCCATTGATCGCGCGGCCGGTGATTGGCAATCTCGGCCTGGTCCACCCACGCCGACCGCACACCAAGATCCTTGTCCTTGTCGATCCAGACTTCCCACGGCTGTTCATCATTCGCCCAATTGGGAAACGCGGCGATGATGGCTACGCTGTTAAAACCCTGGCTCTTCCGGAACCGCAGGTAGTCCTTGAACCCGGCCTCGGGCCCAAGGGGACGCTCGACGTCGTCGTCATTCCATTTGAAGCGCCCCGTCGCGACGGCATACCACGTGTCGCCTAAAAGCACGAACGGCGTGCCATCGGCGTATTCAAAGGCGTGATCGTTGGCGCTCGGTTTGATCAGACCGCGGCGGGTGGGAACGGACTCCTTTTCGGCATCGGACCATTCGACGGCGGTGAAGCTGCCGCGCCGGTTGTTCAGGCCGGCGTCCTTTTGATTTGAGCCGCTCCGCCAGGTCCATCGGCCCGGCCGCGTGGCCATAATGCGCACGCGAAAAACATCGCCGCCATCCCAAAACCCAAAGCATCGCTTGTCAAACTCCGGGCCTTTCAGGTCCACCCAGACTTCGACGTTCGTGTAGGGATTGACGTAGGGGTTGTCCGCATGGAAGCCCAGCTCCACCTTCTCCCAAACGTGCGTCTGAGCTTGGACCGTGTTGATAAGGAGAACACCAGCGAGACACAAAGCCGAAGTCAGCGATCTCATGGGCCGATTGTTTGCGATCGGCCCGGAAAGGTCAACTACGAGCCCGTAGCCGCCAATGTGAAAGGGTGAAAACCGGGGCACCCTTGCATTCAGAAGGGAAACCACAGATGCAGATGAACGCAGATCAAACCGAACGGGCTGAAAGCCCGCAATATGACAGCCCGGGGCAACGCCCCTGGTAAACAGTCCAATCAAACAAAGCCCTGAAAGGGGCGATACAACGCGCTAGACCAAATTGCCTTTGCTATGCAAAGCCCGTTACGTGCGAGACACCATCAATGAAAGCATTCGGTATTGGCAAGCCACTGATTCCTCCTGTGCGATCCCCACCCCACTGGATAGCCTGGACACCGAGATGCGCCTAACCCGGATTTATGACAGAAAAAGGCTTGACCATTATTTACTTTGCACTGCAAAGTGCTCTCTATGCAACACATCGTCACTGAACCCGATTCTGGGAAATTGGGATTCCTGGACCTATGCGCGTGATCAAGACTATCGTCGTGGTGGCCCTGGTCGCTGTTGTTGGAGTCGCAGTCCTGCTGGGATCGCTGTGGCTGGACCACAACAGGGAGACGACGCTGCCCACGCCTGCTGGCCCGTTCGCGGTCGGCCGCACGACGTACGTTTGGAGCGACGCCGCACAGACGGACCCGATGGCGCCGCAGCCGGGTAGCAAGCGGGAGCTTCTTGCCTGGATCTGGTATCCCGCAGTGCCTCGACAACCGTCCCAGACGTTCGACGACTACTTACCGGCTCCATGGCGGACGGCTGTTCAACGCCAGCTTGGCGCGCTGATCGCGCAGTTCCTGACGCGAGATTTGTCGCGGGTCCGCGCACATAGCATTCGTGACGCTGACGTGTCGCCTCAGCAGCGTTCGTATCCGGTGGTACTCATGAGAGCGGGACTCGCAGCCCTGACAACGGACTACACGACCCTTGCCGAGGACCTTGCGAGTCACGGTTATGTGGTCGTGGGCTTCGATGCACCCTATCGAAGTTTTGTCGTCGTTTTCCCCGACGGAAGGGTGATCGCGAGGGCGCCCCGGAATAACGCCGACCTCGTCAGCGGGCCTCAGAAGGAGCATCTCGCCAACAAACTGGACCAGGCATGGAGCGCCGACATGGGCTTTGCACTCGATCAGCTCGAACGACTGAACGCGTCTGACCCTTCGGGCAGGTTCCTGGGACGGTTCGATCTGCAGCGGGTCGGAGTGTTCGGGCATTCGCTCGGTGGCGCCGTAGCCCTGCAGTTTTGCCATGACGATTCCCGGTGCAAGGCGGGCATCGACGTGGACGGGCTCCCCCTCGGCAGTGTCATCGGCGAAGGCGTCTCTCAGCCGTTTATGTTTCTCCTGAGCGACCACGGAAGCGAGTCCGATGCGGAGAGCCTTCAGATCAAGGCGAACATCCGCTCCATTTACGATCGATTGCCCAGTAACCGCAGGTTGGAAATCATGATTCGAGGTGCGAATCACTACATGTTCAGCGACGACGGAGCGATGTTGAAGAGTCCACTCGTGCTGCGCGCGATGCGCACGCTGGGCATTGTGCGCATCGATGGCCGCCGCCAAGTTGCCGTGACGGCGCACTACATCAGCACGTTCTTCGACGTTTACCTGAAAGGGGCACCCGCATCGGAGCTTAAGAGCCAACCGGAGTATCCGGAAGTCGAGTACGTCCAATGAGCGCGCTGTGCCGATGGCTTAAGTGCCCCAGCGCATTTTGGATCCGGGCAATTTTGTTCGTGATAATCCCGTCCACACCAAGGCGACACAATCGCACCGCGAGCCTTGGAGGGTCCACGGTGTAAACCCAGACTCTCAGCCCGCGCGAGTGCGCAAGCCGGATGGCGGCTTTGGAAACCCGGCGGCTCCAAACCACGATGCCCGCCCCGGTCTTCTCCAATTCGTCCAGCCACCCCCGGCCGCAGTTCCTGGAAAACCGGCTGGCCCTTCTGCCGTCGGCCAGCCGCACCGCCGGGCCGAGCGCACCCAGCACCTGCCCGGGCTCGATCTCATGAAACTCACGCAGGAACGACCAGTCGAACGACATCAGCACAACCCGGTTGATCCATCCACCCTTGCGCAACAGCTTCGCACTGGCCACCGCGTCGCCCGACTTGTGCTCGACCAAGGGCACCCCCCCGCGCGCCAGAATAAAGTCCAACGCCTCCGCCAGCAGCGGAATGCCCGCGCCGGCGAAGCCCCGACCAAACCAGCTTCCTGCATCCAATACTTGGATCTCCTCCGCGGTCTTGCTCGCCACCCTCACGCGACGCCGACCCCAGACTTTGCGGGAATTCGTCGTCCGATCGAACGTGCTGTCGTGGATCACCACCGGCACGCCGTCCCGGCTGTGTCGATAGTCCAGTTCGATCAAATCGGCGCCCGCGTCGAGCCCGAGTCGGAAGGACGCCAGTGTATTCTCCGGCGCGACGGCACCGGAACCGCGATGGCCAATCACCAAAGGGCGATCGATCGAAATCCGGTCCAGCGCGGGTGAACTTGATCCTGAGTTTGCCTTGCTTGACATCTGTATTCATTATCATAA
>JBEKFT010000241.1:0-3901 GCA_050013175.1 Verrucomicrobiota bacterium | reverse complement strand
TGGCTTTGGACTTGGTCGCGCTGCCGTTCATGGCGGCCACTATGCCAGATCCGGAGGATGAAGGCCAATGGTTCGGAGGCCGAAGGGTGTCTTCATTTCACGGGGGAGGCGTGAGGAGCGTTCGTTTCGGAGGATTGGTCTTTCCGGAGCAGGTCGAGAGGACGTTCGGTGTTGAAGAATCGTTCCAACATTTCATCGATGACCACGTCCGGCTTTTCCCGTTCGATCAGAGAACGGTCCCAGTCGGGGTGCCAGATGTAAACGACCTCCCTGAAATGCTGGCCCAGAAAGGAATACCAACTGCCGGCAACGGCATAGGAATCATGAAAGACGATGGCTTTGCCGGAAGCCTTCTCGTTCAGCGTATAGCAGGGCCACGTTTCCGCCGGTCCCTTCTGGGGGAGACGGACGGGGTCGTAGAGCAGTTTCGGGGAGGACAACGGTTTCAAGGCAACAGGGGCCACGGTCTCAGTTTCGGAATAGGACTCCGGGCTTCCCAACATGATGGCGCAGTCCCCCGCGGGACGGGAGGGGAGGCACTTCCAATTGTAAGTATCGAGAGGGAGAGGTTGCAGGGCGGGCATTTGGCGGGACAAAGCCTGCAGCATGGCTCGGTAGGCAACGAAGCCGCCATAGATATTCCAGTGCGTGTCGGTTTTCAGATAGTCGATGCGTGTTTTTTTCGCCTCGATCAGGGCTTGGCTCAGGTCGGGAATTTCGACCGTCGAGCGTGTTCTCATGTAATCGACCAGTTGGCGGAATTTGGAGGGTTTGGAGGGCTTCTCCATCCAGGCCGGCAGAAACTCGGGATAGATGGTGTGTTTGTCGGGTGGCACGACAAAAATGTAACTGATGCCTCGGGCGCGCAGCCAATCCCGGCGCGTCTCGAGGAGGCGGCGCCAGTTTTCCAGGTCTTTCGCGCTCCACGTCTCGTTGCGGGTCCAGTTTTCCATCATGCGCTGCCCTCCGTAGAACAGCCAGCCGTCTTGCCCGATGAGAACCTCCTGGCGCGCGGCCCCCCGAAACAACTGGCCCTTCCAAAGATTGTTCCAGCGGACGAGCTGTTTGCGGAAGCCGAAGTGGTCGTTGAAATCGCTTTCGATGCCGGCGACGAATTCCCGGCTATGGCCGATGCCCTGGAACTGCGGCCAGGGGGCCGGCCGCCTGTTTTCCACGGGGATCGGAGCGCGGTCGAGTTTGAAAAAATGGTCCAGTGTCGGCAGCCACAGGAGCGCCAGGAACACCACGATCGTCAGCGTATCCAAAATCGCCTGCGGACTTTTGATTGTCGGTTCAGCTTTCACGCCTTGTCAGAACCGGAAATAGATGAACGGATTGTAGGTCCCTCCCGCCAGCCACGCCGCCGATATCAGCAGCAACGCCACCACCAGCAACAGCTCCAGTCCCAGCCCGGCCGTTTCCGCCACCGTCCCGGTCATCCCGGGCAGCAGCCGCCGCACCGCCCGCGCCCGGTCCAGGATCCATTCCCACGCTGGCATGGCGAAGAGCACTCCGCATCCGATCGAGCACGCCAGTTCCGCGTTCCAATACCGGGCCACTTTCTGGTTCGGATCGACCCCGCCCGTGACGCCGACCAGGTTTCCGAGCATAGTAACCGCCTGCCCGAAACTGTCCGCCCGGAACAGCACCCAACCCGCCATCACGACCACTAGCGCATAGCCGTGACGCAAGGGCCGCGGCAGACCATCGATCCATTGCCCAAAGCGCGTCCGCTCGATCACCAGGAAAATCCCGTGATACAGGCCCCAGATGACAAACGTCCAACTGGCCCCGTGCCACAACCCGCACAGGAAAAACACGATCACCAGGTTGAGATGATTGCGCCACACCGGACACCGGTTGCCTCCCATCGGGATATACAGATAATCGCGGAACCAGCTCGACAGGGAAATATGCCAGCGCCGCCAGAAAGCCCGGATCGACTGCGCCGTGTAGGGAAAGTTGAAATTCTCGATAAACTGGAACCCGAACATCTTGCCCAACCCCACGGCCATGTCCGAGTAGCCCGAAAAATCGAAATAGATCTGCAGCGTGTAGCACCCCACCGCCAGCCACGCCAGCGAAGGCGTCAATTCCCGGCCTGACAGGCCGAACAGTTTGTCGGCCGGCGCCGCCATCACGTTGGCCACGATCATCTTCTTGGCCAACCCTCCCACGAACCGGCGCACCCCCTCGGCGAAGCCCTCTCGGCTCACCGCGCGCCGGGCCAGTTGCGGCGCGATCGCACTCCACCGCAGGATCGGCCCTGCGATCAACTGCGGGAAAAAGAAAATATACAGCGCCACGTCGCACGGGGTTTTTGCCGACGCCCACTTCCGCCGATACACGTCGATGACGTAGCTCAGAGCATGAAACGTGAAAAACGAGATGCCGATCGGCAGCCGCACCGGAACCATCCGCACTGCTCCCAGGTGGAACACGCCCAGCAGGAGGTTCAGGTTGCCCACCATGAAGTTGGCGTATTTGAAGAACGCGAGAGTCCCGATGTTCAACGCCACCGCCACACCCACCGCCCATTTCCGCCGCGTGACGCCGGTCTCCCGATCCACCCAGCGTCCGAGAAAATAGTTCAACAAGGCCGAGCCCAGCATCAGGAAGACGAAGAGTACCTCGCCCCAGGCGTAGAAAATCACACTGAAGACCAGCAATAAGGCGTTGCGCAGCTTCAATCCCGGAAGCGCACACACCGCCAGCACGACCGGCAGGAACAGAAACAAAAATATTGGAGAACTGAACAGCATTCTACCGGTAAAGAATCTCGGATACTCGCAATGCACCTGTTCGGCTGTCAAGCGGATCGGCTGCAAATGACGACACGGTCCGCGCGCTGGAACGATGGACAAGGGAAGGCGGCGGCGATAGTTTGGGGCGCATACATGCGCGCGCCTTTAGTGAGCATTTTGATCCCCGTGTACAACGGCGAACCTTTCCTGGCGGAATGCATCGACTCCGTTCTGGCCCAGGATTTCGCCGACTATGAATTGCTCATCAGCGACGATGGGTCCACCGACGGATCGTCCGGGGTGATCCAACGCCATGCGGAGCGCGACGGCCGGATCCGCTGGTGGCGGAATCCGCGCAATCTTGGAATCGGGGGCAACTTCAATGCGTGCCTGAAAGCGGCGCGGGGCGAGTACGTGAAGTACGTGCTGCAGGACGACAAGCTTCTGGATCCCGCCGCGGTGCGGCGCATGGTGGCGACGCTGCAGGGCGACCCGACCGTGTCGCTGGTCGTGTCGGCGTCGCAGCGGATCGACGCGGAGTCGAGGGTGATTCGCATCCGGGACTGTTTCCGCCGATCGGGGGTGCGGGAGGGCAAGGAAGTGATCGCGCAATGTCTTGGCGAGAATGCGAATTTGATAGGGGAGCCATCGCTCGCGCTGTTCCGGAGGGCGCAGGCAGCGCGGGGATTCGACGAAGGGTTGAGGCAGTTGCTGGATCTGGAGTTATGGTTTCACCTGTTGGAGCAGGGGCGGTTTGCGTACATTGCCGAGCCGCTTTGCGCCTTCCGCGAGCATGCGGCTCAACAAAGCGAGGTCAACTGGCGCACCGGTGTCTCGGCGGAGGAAGATCTGACGTTGATGGAACGATACTACACCAAGCCGTGGATGAAGGACTTCATCACTCCGCAAGCGATCTTCACCCAGGTTTATTATTTGCGCAAACGCCGGAGGGAACGCCCGGCGGCTGTGGCCGCGGCGATGGCCAGGGACTTGAGCCGGCGCACCTACGTTCTCTGTTGGATGCGGCACAAGTTGACGAGACCCTTCTGCAATCTCCGGCTGTGGCTCGAGAAGCGCAGGGTGTTCGGCTGAGATTCCCGGCGCGCGGCTCTGCGAGCCGCAGCACGCCCCAAAACCTGGATGCTCTGGAATCTTCC
>JBEKFT010000240.1:0-3908 GCA_050013175.1 Verrucomicrobiota bacterium | reverse complement strand
GGACGAGTGGAAGATCCTGCCCAGGGTGACGCTCAATTACGGAGCGCGGTTCGATCTCTACTATGCTTCCTTCGACAAGGAGAACCAGCCCAGTCCGCGCGTCAACCTCATCTATCAACCCACTGATGCGACCACGTTGCACGCCGGTTACGCGCGTTATTTCACACCGCCACCGCTCGAAAACGTGCCCTCGGAAACCGTGAACCTGTTCAGGGACACGTCGAATGAATCCGCGCCCGGGGTGCCGGACGATGCCGTCAAGGCCGAGCGCGCGAATTATTTCGACGCGGGGATCAGCCAGAAACTGGCTCCGGGATTGCAGGTGGGTGTGGATGGTTACTACAAAAACGCGGTCAACCAGCTCGACGACGGGCTGTTCGGGCAGACGCTCATCCTGTCTTCATTCAACTACGCCGAAGGCAGGATTTACGGCGTGGAATTCACCGGCACCTATGCCAAGGGAGGGTTCTCCACCTACGCCAACGTCGCCTACTCCGTGGCCCAGGGCCAGGACTGGAATTCGGCGCAATTCCTGTTCGACCCGGGCGACCTCGCTTACGTCCGGAATCATTGGATCTATCTGGACCACGATCAGCGGGTCACCGGCTCCTTCGGCGCGTCGTATCTGTTCCATGAGACGCAGGCCTGCAGCGGGCGCGTTTATGTGGACGCGCTTTACGGCAGCGGACTCAGACAGGACGGCGGCGGGTTCGAACCCGACAACCCCGCGGCCCCCATCCCGAACGGCGCGACCGTCCCGGCCTATTACTCGGTGAGCCTGGGCGCGGAGCAGGATTGGAAAGTTGCTCGCCGGCAGATTCTAAAAGCCAGGCTGGACATCGTGAACGTGACGGACAACATCTATCAACTCCGCAGTGGCAGCGGCGTGGGCGTCAATGCCGCCCAATACGGCATGCGCCTTGGTTTTTTTGGCACGCTCAGTTATGCGTTCTAGGAAATGTTGGAAATGGGTTGCCACGCGATGAGCTCGACAGATACAAAGGGGACAATGCCACAGTATGAGCTGAAAGATGAGCTGGCCCGTTTTTGCCTGCCCGAGGCGAATCGGAATCCGGACCAGAAGCTGGCCTGGATGAATTCGATTTGCATTCTGTTCCTGATCATCGGCGTTTTCGGATCGAAGCCCGCCACCGTCTCCATCAAACCGGTCCCGCCGATGGAGGAAGCGGTCCCCGTCATTGTCGAACCCCTGGCGCCGCCGCCGCCGGCCGCCGAAGACCAGAAGGAAGAGCAGACGGACGAGGAAAAGCCCGAGGCGCCGCAGGTGGTGGTGGTCGTTCCGGAATCGCCCGAGATTCACTTCGCCGTGCCGACGCTGGGGAATCTGGTGGCTCCCGGCGCGATGGGCCAGGCACCGCCGCTCCTTCCACTGCAGCCGCCCGCTCCGCTCCGGAGTGTTCCCGCGTCGCTCGACAGCACGGGTGCCGGCGGCGAGCGTCCGCAGCCGCCGTATCCGAAACTCGCCCTGGAACAGGGCCAGCAGGGCAGGGTGACGCTGCTCATGAGCGCCGATGACGCCGGGAACATCCTCTCGATCGAAGTCAAAACATCCTCCGGTTTTCCCATTCTCGACCGCAGTGCGATGGACTACGTCCGGCGCCATTGGACGCTGCCGTCCGGCAGCGGCGCGCGATTGTTTGAAGCCACGATCACCTATCAACTGCAGGCCGGTTGAGTATCCCGAGACCACACAACTTCAATCCAACCTTTATGCTCGCAAACATCGTTCTTCAATTCTTCGACAAAGGCGGACCGGTCATGTGGCCGATCCTTGTTTCCGCCCTGGTGGCCGTCGCCGTCGTGGGCGAACGCACTTTTTGGTGGATTCGCGAACGCGGAAGGCGCGAGCCGCAGAAGATGGAGCAGGTGCTGGCCGCCCTGGAGAATTCCGACATCGCCACCGCCACGAAAATCGCCGAGGGTTCCGAGGACCCGGTCATCCGGATGATCCATCGGGGTCTCAGCCACGTCCACACCTCGGTCCCGGGCGCCCTCCAACTGGCGGCCGGGAGCGAACTCAAGCGCGCGGGCCGGTTCCTGAACGTGATGGACACGCTCGTGACGCTGGCTCCGCTGCTGGGCCTGCTGGGCACGGTCACCGGACTGATGCGCGCCTTTCTCAACGTCGGGAGTACCGAGCTGTCCGTCGTCGCCGTCACCGGCGGCATTGGTGAGGCGCTGATCGCGACGGCCTGCGGTCTCGGGATTGCGATCTTTTCACTGATCCCGTTCAATGTGTTCAGCTCGAAGGTCGCCCAACTGCAGTACGAGTTGGAAACGGCCGCCACGAACATCGAAGTCATGGTCGGGGGCGGCAAATCCGGTGAACCGGTTTCGCTGCAAACGGCAGCGCAGTCGCGCCCGGTTTCCGGGCGCTGAATTCCGCCGATGAGATTGCCTTCACCCATCCGGCGCCGCGGGTCGCGGATTGTCATCATTCCGCTGATCGACATCATGTTTTTCCTGCTCGCCTCTTTCATGATGATCAGCCTGCAGATGAGCCGGACGGGGAACATTGAAGTCAACCTGCCGTCCGCCACGGAGGCGCGGCCTGATTTCAAGCCGGACATGGTCAACATTGCCGTGGACAAATCGGGCCGGGTTTGGGTGGAACGCAAGCCGGTTTCGCTGCCCGAATTGAGCCTCGTTCTCAGCAACCGGTTCCGGGGGAATACCAACCTGCCGGTCTTCATCAGCGGCGACCGCGACACGCTGGAAGGGACGATGGTGAATGTATTCGAGGTGGTGCGCCGGGCGGGGGTCCAGAAAGTGGCGTTCGCCGTGGATGGAGCCGGACCTGACAAGGCGCCATGAAAATCCGATCCCCAATCCGGCAAAGGCAAACGCGCCTGGAGATCATTCCCCTGATCGACATCATGTTTTTTCTGCTGGCTTCATTCATGATGGTCAGCCTGCAGATGCAGAAGGTGCGGACGCTCAGCGCGGGCCTGCCGACGGCGACCCTCGCGACCTCCGCGGCCCGGCCGGACATGGTCAATCTCCGGGTGGATCGATACGGACAGGTTTCCGTGGATGGGAAGACGATTCCCTTTCCGGATCTGTTCACCCTGCTGACCAACCGATTCAGTTTGAACCAAGAGCTGCCGGTTTACATCACCGGTGCGCGGAGCGCCACGCATGGATCCATGATTTACGTGCTGGACTTTGTAAAGCGGGCCGGGATACAGCATGTGGCCTTTTCCGTGAAGGCCGCGCCGGACCGCCCCTGATTGAGCCATGAAAAACTTCCACCAGAACCTGCTGATCCTCCTCGCATCGGCGCTGTGCGTCCTGTGCGTCTATCAATGGCACGGCCAAACCCGGCAGCGGACCCAGATTGAGAGCCTGAACCAACTGGTCTATGAAAAATCCCTCGCCATCCGGGATGACACCAACTCGCTCGCCCTCCTGAATCATCAGGTCGCGCAGATGGACGCGCGGATCACCGAATTAAAGGGGACGGTCGAGACCCACGAGCAGTTCGTGGCGGTTCAACGGCGCGCGATCAACAGTCTGCAGGCCGCCGGCGAGGCCTTGACCAACCGGATCGTTGAATACCAAAACGCCGTTGACAGCCTGGAAGCGAAGCTGAAAGAAGCATATGCCGGCATCGGGAAGCAGAATGAATCGCTCGCGGAACTCGTGGCACAGCGGGACGAGTTCGTGAGGAAATACAATGACAGCGTGAAGGAACGGAACGAGATCGTCGCTAAATACAATGACCTGGCCGCCCGGGTCGAGAAGCAGCAATCGGGCGGCAAATGAACAGCCTGGGATTTTCCTGAGTCCGGCCTTGGAATCCCATCCCATCCAACGCCGCGCTCCTCCTTGGATGGTTGCGGGAGGGCTTCCAGGAACTGCGAATTTCGATTTGCGATTTGCGGGAG